>NCET01000032.1 GCA_002280815.1 Flavobacteriales bacterium 32-34-25
GGAAAATTAACATTTAAAACCACATCTTTTGGGAGTTTGTTTTCTAATGCTTCTAAAGCTATTTTTCGAATGAAAGGTTTGATTTCTTCAAAATTGGCATTCCAGTCAAAGTCTAAAAGCGAAAAACCAATAGCAGGAATTCCTTCTATTCCAGCTTCAATAGCGGCACTCATTGTTCCGGAATAAATTACGTTTATAGAAGAATTTGAACCGTGATTGACACCCGAAACACACAAATCGGGTTTTCTTTTCAAGACTTCGTTAACTGCAATTTTTACGCAATCGGCGGGAGTTCCTGAGCAGCTATAAATTGTAATTGGATCATTTTCCAGCGAAATCTTATTCAAATACAAAGTTTCATTGGTGGTGATGGCGTGACCCATTCCGCTTTGTGGTTTATCAGGAGCGACGACTACAATTTCTCCAATTTCGGACATAACGGCAATTAAAGCATTGATTCCAGGAGCCGAAACACCGTCGTCATTGGTAATTAGGATTAAGGGTTTCGTTTTATTCATCTTGTTTTTAATATTGTAGTGTGTCGAAATGTTGATATTTTAAACAAAGTAAACAAAATTTATTTAGTTGCATGATTATTGTGATTAAGAAAAAAACAATTTTATACCTTTAACAAAAAATTATAGAGACCTTATCATTGTTGACTTGGTTTTTACCTTAACTTAGTTTAAAAATTTGGATGAATACTATTATTAGTCTTATGAAGAGAAATTATAAATTACTTATTGCCGTTGCCGTTTTATCGGTAACGTTGTTCGCTTTTAAAATAAAATCGGCCTCTGATGCTGATCCTGATAAAGATAAATTACTATTAGAATTATTGACTTTTGTTATTGAAAAAGGACATTATGATCCAGCAACTATTGATGATGCTTTTTCTAAAGGGGTTTATAAGGATTACATTCAGGCGTTAGATCCATCAAAGCGTTTCTTTTTGCAATCGGATATTGATGAGTTTTCTAAGTACGAATTACAACTTGACGATGAGTTAATGAATAAGGATTTAACATTCTTTACTTTAACTTATGATCGTTTAATGTCAAGAATGAAGGAAAGTCAAGGCTTGTACAAAGAAATTTTAAAGAATCCTTTTGATTATACTGTTGACGAAAGTTTTAATACCGATTATGAGAAAGCTCCTTATGCTAAAACAGATGTGGAATTAAAAGAACGTTGGAGAAAACAATTAAAGTTAACTACACTTTCGTCATTGACGGATCGTTTGAAGATGCAAGAAAATAAAGGAAAGCTTTCTAAAGAAGAAACGGCTCTTCTTTCTAATCCTTTAGAAAACCCAGAAGATGCTGCTCAGGAAGTGAAAAAAGAAGTTCCGGCTGCTGATAGTAAACCTAAATCTTTTGAAGAATTAGAAAAAGAAACTCGTGAGAGTACGTCTAAATCTTTGGATGAGTATTTTGGTTTTATGAAGGATTTGGATCGTAACGATTGGTTTTCGGTGTATATCAATTCTATTACTGCTCGTTTTGATCCGCATACTAACTATTTTGCTCCAGAAGAAAAAGAACGTTTTGATGTAAGTATCAGTGGGACATTAGAAGGTATTGGTGCTCGTTTACAAAAGAAAAATGATTATACTGAGATTTCGGAGTTGATTTCTGGTGGGCCAGCCTGGAGAGGAAAACAATTAGAAGCTGGTGATATTGTAATGAAAGTGGCTCAAGGAGATGGACAGCCAGTAGATGTAGTAGGAATGCGTCTTGATGATGTAGTGAAGAAAATTAAAGGACCAAAAGGAACTGAAGTACGTTTGACTATCAAAAAAGTAGACGGAACGATTAAAGTAATTTCAATTATCAGAGACATTGTTGAAATTGAAGAAACTTATGCTAAATCAAGTATCGTTAACAAAAACGGATTGAAATACGGAGTAATTTATTTACCTAAATTCTATATCAATTTTGAAAATAAAGATGGTAGAGATGCAGGAAAAGATATCGCTCAAGAAGTAGCTCGACTAAAAGAAGCTAAGGTTGACGGAATTGTTTTAGATGTTCGTGATGATGGAGGAGGATCTTTGTCTACTGTGGTTGATATTGCAGGATTGTTTATTGAGCAAGGACCAATTGTCCAAATTAAATCGGCAGGTAGAAAGAAAGAAGTACTGTATGATAAAGACAAGAAAATAGAATGGGATGGGCCTTTAGTAATTATGGTCAACAGTTTTTCAGCATCTGCTTCAGAGATTTTGGCTGCAGCCATTCAAGATTACAAACGTGGAGTTATTATAGGTAGTAAACAAACTTATGGTAAGGGTACGGTTCAAAATGTAATCGATTTGAATCAGTTTGTGCGTAGCAATGAACTAGGCGATTTAGGTGCGCTTAAAACAACTACTCAGAAATTTTATAGAATCAATGGTGGTTCAACTCAATTAGAAGGAGTAAGCAGTGATGTAGTGATGCCAGACCGTTATTCTTATCTAAAAATGGGAGAACGTGATGTAGAAAATGCTATGCCTTGGGATAAAATTGATCCAGCCGATTATACTGTTTGGAGCAATAATACTAATTTCACTAAAGCGATTACGCACAGTAAAGAACGTATTGCAACTAATCCGCAGTTTAAATTAATTGAGGAAAACGCTAAATGGATTGATACTCGAAGTGAAGAAAACGAATACAGTTTGAATATTGATAAATTCAGAAAAGCACAAACTGCTATCGAAGAAAAAGCGAAGAAATTCAAACCTATTTTTGATTATAAAAATGATTTAAAATTTGCTTCATTACCTTATGAAATGGATCAAATGAGTAAGGATAATATATTGAAAGAAAAACGTGATCGTTGGCACGAAAGTTTAGCTAAAGATATTTATGTTGAAGAAGCATTGAATGTTTTAGATGATTTGCAAACTAAAGTTAATTTGAAAAAAACTTCCGTTTCAGCTAGCAAATTAAAAAAAGAAAAGTTAGCTAAGACCTATTAATAAAAAATAATCTTAATGAAGAATCCGCTCTGGAAATTAGTTAATTTTCAGAGCGTTTTTGTTTAAACTACATAATATGAATTTTAGATTTTTGTTTGGAATAATGGTTTTTGGTTTTTTCCTTTTGGCTTGTAAGCAAATGGATCATGATTTTGCAACAACTGAATTAAATTCAAATGAAGTCAATTTTACAAAATCGGTTCAAAGCAATCGAGATTTGAAATTCTATTTGCCTACTTCGACTACTTCACAAATTATAAATCACAACTATTACAGCTTATCCTATAATGAAAAAGCAGAACAGGCCGAATGGGTAGCTTATGAATTGAAGAAAGATTATGTCAAGAATAGTAATTTTAAACGCCCGTATTTTATTGAAGATCCTAAGGTTGTAACCCAATCAGCTGATTGGAGGAACTATAAAAAATCAGGTTATGATAAAGGACATTTGTGTCCCGCTGCCGATATGGAATTTAATATCAATGCGTATAATGATACTTTTTTTACTTCGAATATAAGTCCGCAAAATCACGAATTTAATAGTGGTATCTGGAATCGATTGGAACAGAAAATCCGTTTTTGGGCTGTGAAAAACGATGGCTTGATTGTAGTTACTGGTGGCGTTTTGAAAGGGGATTTAAAAGCTATTGGAACAGAAGAAGTGCTAGTTCCAAAATACTTTTATAAAATAGCACTGAGTCCTTCCAAAGGAAATTATAAAATGATTGCTTTTTTAGTACCAAATGAAAAAAGCAGTAAACCTATTTTTGATTATGTAGTTTCAGTAGATAAAATAGAATCAGTTACTGGAATTGATTTCTTTCCTAAATTAGAAAATAGCATCGAAAACAGCTTAGAGAAAAATGTAGATCTTAATTCTTGGCTTGGAAAATAATTTTTTAAGCCAAGAAAACTACCATTCGTTTACTTTATTAGCATCCATTTTAAGGAAGATAAAAAGCAAAATAGTAAAACCCCATAAACCAGAACCTCCATACGAAAAGAAAGGCAATGGCACTCCAATGGTTGGGAAAATTCCAATAACCATAGCAATGTTTACAAAGAAATGGGTGAATAAAATTCCTGCCGTACAGTAGCCATAGACTCTGCTGAATTTTGTTTTTTGTCTTTCGGCTAAGTAAATAACTCTTAGAAATAAGGTGGTGAATAAAGCAACGACAGTCAATGAACCAATAAAGCCCCATTCTTCACCCACTGTTGTGAAAATATAATCGGTGTGTTGTTCAGGAACAAAACCTCCTTTGGTTTGCGTACCTTCAAGGAAACCTTTTCCAAATAATCCGCCAGAACCAATTGCAATTTCAGATTGATTGGTGTTGTATCCAATTCCTTTTAAATCGACTGTTTTACCTAATAAAATATTAAAACGGTCTCTGTGGTGTTGTTTGAATACATGTTCGAAAACATAGTTTACGGATAAGACAAAGGCTGAAATAAGAACAAATAAGACGCTGCTAACGATGATGTTTCTATCGGCTAATCTAGATTTGAAGTATACGATTACAATTGTTATTAATGCCATTAAAATAACATATTGCGGTTCGAATATCAATGAAAACACAAACAATAAGATGGCTACAAATCCTGTCCAAATGTACCATGAAGGCAATCCTTCGCGATATAAGACAATCAAGAAAATACTGTAGATAAGCGCACTTCCAGGATCGGGTTGTGGTAGAATTAGGAGTACGGGTAAAAACACAATGGCCAATACCTGAAGTTGTCGGTTAACATCTTTCAGGTTAATTTGAGTGTCACTTAAATATTTGGCTAATGCCAAAGAAGTAGCTGCTTTAGCAAATTCAGAGGGTTGTAATGTAAAACTTCCTATGGCGTACCAACAGCGTTGTCCTGCAATGGTTTTACCAAAAACGAACAATCCAAGGAGTGATAACAGAGAAACTCCAAAAATGATGCTAGCATATTTTTCGTAAAATTTCCCATCTACAGCAAGAATCATAAAAATCAAAGGAATTGTTAATGCAATAAAAATCAATTGTTTTTGATAGGTATCTTCAATAGACGATAGTGAGGAAGAATAGATGTTTAACCATCCTAAAATCACTAAGGCGCTATAGATAATAACACATATCCAGTCAATATTTTTCTTTACACTTTGATTTTTCATTCGTAGAAGAATATCTTAATTAGTTTTTTTTGTGGTATCTATTTTTACTTTTGGAACTACAGTTTTTGTTTTGCTTTTCAAAATAGAATCCTGTAATCTCAACTGTGCTTTAACGGTCTCGGAAAGTCCTCCCAATTTAGCATATCTCCCTTGTAGACTTATATTAAGTACACGGGTTTCTAAATCAGTTCTTGTGATTTTTTTTCGCAAGTATTTTTCAATCATCAAACTGGCAATTGGACCTGCAATAGTGGCACCATAACCACCATTTTCAACTAATACGGCAATAGCAATTTTCGGATTGTCTTTTGGCGCAAAAGCAACAAATATAGAGTGATCTTCCAATTGCACTCTTTTGCCTCCAATTTTAGCAAAGTTTTCGGCAGTACCTGTTTTTCCGCAAATGTCAATTCCATCTACTCGTAACGCTCTTGCTGTCCCTAAATTGTATACATCAAATAAACCGCTAATGATAGGCTTGTAAAATTCTTTGCTTATGGTTGTTTCGTGTTTTACTTTGAATTTGGAATCAATGTTGCCTCCTTTTATTTTTTTGATAATGTGAGGCGTGTAATAATAGCCTTCGTTAGCCACTGTAGCCATCATGTTAGCTAATTGAATGGGTGTCATTAAAACTTCACCTTGGCCAATAGAATTCGAAACAATGGTAGTGCTTCTCCAGCCTCCGTTAGGATAAATGCGTTTGTAGGTTTTAGAATCGGGGATGTTTCCTCTTCTACCAGTAGGTAAATCATAACCCATGAATTGACCCAGACCAAAACTCTTAATGTGTTTACTCCAAACATCAACCGCATAAGACGGTTTTACATATTTGTTGATGGTTTTCATGTAAGCGGTGGCAAAATAAGCATTACAGGATTCGTAAATTCCACGATGCAATTGCAGTGCTCCACCATGACAGTGACAGCCCATAAAACGTCCTCTGGCATAACTAAAACCATGACGACAGAATACGGTAGAGTGTTGATCAATAACACCTTCTTGAAGTGCTGCTAATCCTGTTAGAATTTTGAATGGTGAACCAGGTGGATATTCGGCTAATAAACCTCTATCGTATAATGGTTTTGCAATAGAATCGTGATACAGTAATGTGTAGTTTTTAGAACGTTGTCTTCCTACCAGAATTCCAGGGTCATAAGATGGAGCAGTTACTAAGGCTAGTATTTCTCCAGTTTTAGGTTCTATCGCTACAATTCCACCTCTTTTGTTAATCATTAATTGTTCGCCATAACGTTGGATTTCGGCGTCAATTGTTAGGTTGATGTCTTCTCCTTGTACGGCAATAGTGTCGTATTTTCCTTCTTTGTAAGAGCCTATAAGTCGATTGTATTTGTCTTTTTGAAAATACTTAACTCCTTTTATTCCGCGTAAAATCTCTTCGTAATATTCTTCAACTCCTTGTCGACCTATTAAATCTCCACTTTTGTAATAGGGTTTCTTTTCAATTATTCTTTCGTTAACCTGAGTGATAAATCCAAAAATATTAGCGCCAAAATCCACTTCGTAATCACGAAGCGAACGTTTTTGGAAATAGAAACCTTCAAATTTTCTGATTTTTTCTTGAAAAGCTGCAAATTCACTTTTGTTTAATTGTGGCAAAAAAACAGATGGTAGGCGAGGACTATAAACTTTAGCTTTGGCTATTTTTTCTAAAAAATCTTCTTTGGTAACATCTAATAATTTACAAAATTCTAAGGTGTCTAAGTTTTTTATTTCCCTTGGAATAACCATGATATCATAAGAAGCCTGATTGGCAACTAAGAGTTTTCCGTTTCTGTCAAAAATATAGCCTCGTTCAGGATATTCATACTGAATTTTAATAGCATTGTTCTCTGATTTTAATTTGAAAGTATCATTAATGACTTGCAAATAAAAAATCCGAATAAGTAGCAAAGACGCTGCGACAATAATGATAGAAGGCAGCAGAAGTTTTCTCATCGTTTGTTTGGCTTAATAAGGTATATTATTATAATACAACTAATGATTGTGAATACGGTACTTAGTAGGGTTCTAATTAAGATGTCTAAAATGAAACTAACTTGAAAAGCTTCTAGAATGAATAAGGTAAAATGATGAATTACCACTGCAAGAAGTATAAATGAAAATCGTTCTGGTGTTAACGCCTCGTTCAATTTAATGGTTTGGTATTCATAACTTACTCCAAAAGCAAATTTGAAAATGTAAGGTCTGTAAAAAGCAAGTACCAAACAAGCCGTTGCGTGTATTCCGCCAGAATTACAGAAAAAATCCATTGTTAGTCCCAATAAAAAACTACTTAATACAAGAGCTGATTTATTAGAATTAACAGGGTATAAAATAATAAAAAGAATATAAGGCAGAGGTAATATAAAGCCTAAAAAAGTCATGTTGTTGAATATGACAATTTGAATGGCTAATAATAAAATAAACCTTAAAATATTGACTAACAAACTGCTATTCATCTTTTTTGTTTCCGTTTTCTAGATTATTGACTTCGTCTCTATCTTTACTCTTAATGATGTATACATGACCTAAATTAGTCATATCATTGAAAAGTTTAATATTTAAAGTATAATAATTAGTTTGATTATCAATGTAAATATTGTTAATAGTTCCAATGTTGATGTTCTCCGGAAAAATAACCGATTGTCCACCAGTTACGATGGTATCTCCTTTTCTAACCGAAGCTAAACGAGGCACATCAATTAATTGAACAAAACCAGTATTTTTTCCATTCCAGATTAATGAGCCAAAATGATTGGATTTTTTTATCTTGGCATTAATTTGCGACTTTTCATTTAGTATACTAACAACGGTAGAATATTTTGCAGAAGTTCGGTCAACAATACCAACAATTCCCAAACTGTTGATCACACCCATATCTGTTTTTACTCCGTCATTTGCTCCTGAATTCAACGTTAGGAAGTTTTCTTGAGAAGTGTAGGTGTTATGAATCACTTTTGATACTATAATATCGTCAGGAGCTACACCTTTTAGGTTCTCTGGTTTTTTTATAGTTGTGGTATCTTTAGTATTGAAAATAATGCTTCTAAGCCTAGCGTTTTCAAGTGCCAAAGCATCATTTTCAGTTTTCAGATTCAAATATTCGGTAATGTGGTTTATTTTTTCATAAACTCCGCCAGTTAAAAAATTAGCCGAACTGATGACTCTGCTTTTATGGTAAGAATGAGACTGTATCGTAAGCAAAAGCGAAACGCATAATAACAGCAAAAACAGTAATCGATTACTGTTTTTGAATATAAAGTTAAATATTTGCTGCATTCTCTTATTTGATTATTAATTTCAGGATATGCTAATGTATTTATAATTTTACTTATAAATACATTTTCCAGAAAACAGTTTATTTTATTAAGATACTCTTAAATTTTCCAATGTTTTTCAGCGCCATTCCAGTTCCTCTAACTACAGCTCTTAACGGATCTTCTGCAATGTAAACAGGTAAATCTGTTTTTTGAGAAATACGTTTGTCTAAACCTCTAAGCATAGATCCTCCACCTGCAAGGTAGATTCCTGTGTTGTAAATATCGGCAGCTAATTCTGGTGGAGTTTGAGACAAGGTTTCCATTACAGCATCTTCAATTCGTTGGATAGATTTGTCTAAAGCTTTGGCAATTTCTCTATAAGAAACATCTACTTGTTTTGGTTTTCCAGTTAACAAATCTCTACCTTGAACTGACATGTCTTCTGGAGGAGTTTCTAGATCTTCAATGGCAGCACCAATTTGGATTTTTATTTTCTCAGCAGTACTCTCTCCAACAAATAAGTTGTGTTGAGTACGCATGTAATATACAATATCATTTGTGAAAACATCACCAGCAATTTTTACCGATTTATCACATACAATTCCTCCTAAAGCAATTACAGCAATCTCAGTTGTACCACCTCCGATATCAACAATCATGTTTCCTTTTGGCTGCATGATGTCAATTCCAATACCGATTGCGGCTGCCATTGGTTCATGAATCAAATACACTTCTTTTCCGTTTACACGCTCACAAGATTCTTTTACGGCTCTCATCTCCACTTCGGTAATTCCAGAAGGAATACAAACTACCATTCTTAATGCAGGAGTAAACATTCTCTTTTTTAATGCAGGAATACTATTGATAAACATTTTTATCATTTGTTCAGATGCATCAAAATCGGCAATTACACCATCCTTCAAAGGTCTTATGGTTTTAATGTTTTCATGAGTTTTACCTTGCATTAGGTTTGCCTCTTTACCAACAGCAATGATTTTTCCTGTTATACGGTTTCTGGCAACTATTGAAGGGCTGTCAATGACAACTTTATCATTATGTATGATTAGTGTATTAGCGGTACCAAGATCTATCGCAATATCCTCGGTCATGAAATCAAAAAATCCCATACGATTTTTAGGGGTTTAAAAGTTAAAAATTAGGAGCGTACAAAGTTAGTCAAATTAATGTTTGAAATGACGTGTTCCTGTAAATACCATTGCCAAATTATTTTCGTTACAATAGTCAATGCTTAATTGATCTTTTATCGATCCTCCTGGTTGAATTACGGCTGTAATCCCAGCTTCTTTTGCAAGAGCTACACAGTCAGGAAAAGGGAAAAAAGCGTCACTTGCCATAGATGCTCCGGTTAAATCAAATCCAAAGTGTTTTGCTTTTTCAACAGCTTGTTGTAGAGCATCTACTCTTGAAGTTTGACCTGTTCCAGATGAAATTAAGGTTCCGTTTTTAGCGAAAACAATTGTATTTGATTTGGTGTTTTTACAAATTTTAGAAGCAAAAATTAAATCTTCAATTTCTTGTTCTGTTGGACTTGTAGTGGTAACGGTAGTTAAATCTTTTTTATTGTCTGTAATGTTGTTTCTTTCTTGAATTAACAATCCGTTAAGACAAGTACGAACTTGTTTTTGTGGTAATTCAACATTATTTTGAACTAAAATGATTCTGTTTTTCTTTTCTTGTAGAATAGTAGCAGCTTCAGCATCATATTCTGGAGCAATTACTACTTCGCAGAATAATTTGTTGATTTCTGTTGCTGTAGCTACATCAATTTTAGTATTCGAAATTAATACTCCTCCAAAAGCGGATGTTGGATCGCAAGCCAATGCAGCTAAATAAGCTTCGCTAATAGTTTTTCTAGAAGCTAATCCGCAAGCGTTGTTGTGTTTTAATATAGCAAATGTAGGTCCGTCAGTTTTGAATTCGTTGATCAAATTCACTGCAGCATCAACATCTAGTAAATTGTTGTATGATAATTCTTTTCCGTGTAATTTTTTGAACATAGCGTCAAAATCTCCAAAGAAAAATCCTTTTTGGTGTGGGTTTTCTCCGTAACGTAATACTTGACCATCGGCAATACTTGTTTTGAAGATTGTTTCGTCAGTATTAAAATAACCAAAAATAGCGCCATCATAATGAGAAGATACGTGGAATGCTTTTGTAGCTAATAATTTTCTGTCTTCAAGAGTGGTTGCTCCGTTTTGTTTTGTAATTAGGTCTAAGAACAAGCTGTACTCGTTCATTGAAGCTACAATTACAGTGTCTTTGAAATTTTTTGCAGCTGCACGAATTAATGAAATTCCACCAATATCAATTTTCTCAATAATATCAGCTTCACTAGCTCCTGAAGCTACTGTTTTTTCGAATGGATATAAATCAACTATAACTAAATCAATTTGTGGAATGTTGAATTCCTCCATTTGTTGCACATCACTTTCATTGTCTTGGCGGTTCAAAATTCCACCAAAAACTTTTGGGTGTAATGTTTTTACTCTTCCTCCAAGGATGGATGGGTAAGAAGTAACCTCTTCAACTGGTACTACAGGAATGCCTAAATTTTTTATAAAGTCTTCAGTTCCTCCTGTTGAATAAAGAGTAACATTTTGACTGTGTAATAATTTAACAATAGGCTCAAGACCTTCTTTCGAAAAAACCGAAATTAATGCAGACTGAATTGTTTTAGATGTGCTCATGTATAGTTTTAATTATAAAGTGCAAAAATAGTTTTTTAATGTTAAATTTTGCTATCTAGAAAAGAGATAATTTAGAATTATTCAACTTTTTTTAATTCTAAGTGAAATAGCTGTATTTTATTGTGTTAAAAGAATTTTATATTAGGTTTTTGAATATTATTTACAGAATTTTACCTTGTTAAAATAGTTTTTATGTTGCTTTATCTTCGATTGTTGAAAGAAAGTTTTGCTTTTGCTATCAATGCACTGCGAAATAATAAGTTAAGAACCTTGCTTTCTTTGCTGGGTGTAACTATTGGTATTTTTTCTATTATAGCTGTTTTGGCAGCAGTAGATTCTTTGGATAGAAAAATTACGAATGATTTGAGTGGCTTGGATAAGAACACGATTTACTTGATGAATGATAGTTTTGGACCTTCGGATATTCCAAGATGGAAGAGAGAACAATTTCCAAATGTTAAATACGATGAATATGTTTATTTGAAAGGCACAATGACCAATACGGCTCAATTGGGTTATCAAATTTTTACTAAATCAGAAAATATAAAATACGATTCTAAGGCGGTGAGTAATGTTAATATTGTTCCGGTTTCTCATGAATTTATAGATATTCAAGGGCTTGAGTTTGAAAAAGGCCGATTTTATAATGAATCCGAAGCCAATTCAGCATCTAAAGTTATTGTGATAGGGAATGAAATTGCTACTTCGTTATTTGAAGATGCTGATCCTATAGGTAAAGATCTTAGATTGTATGGTCAGCGTTTTACTGTAATTGGGGTTTTGGCTAAAAAAGGAGCAGGTATTTTTGGAGATAGTAATGATTCGGCGGTATTTATTCCAGTTAATTTTATCCGACAAAAATTTGGTGATAATAATACTTCGTTGACTAATGTAATTATTTTTAAGCCTGTAGATGGTGTGGATATGGAAGCTTACAAAGCCGAAATTTCACAAAAACTAAGAGCTTTTAGAGGAGTGAAGGCAGGAGAAATTGATAATTTCTTTATCAATGTTTTTTCTGGATTTACTGATTTTATCGATGGAATTATTGGAAGTATGAAGTTAGGAGGCTGGGTGATAAGTGGTTTTTCTCTTTTAGTTGGAGGCTTCGGAATTGCAAATATTATGTTTGTTTCGGTAAAAGAGCGCACCCATTTAATTGGAATCCAAAAATCATTAGGAGCTAAAAATAGATTTATCCTGTTTCAGTTTTTATTCGAAGCTATTATTTTATCGGTTATCGGTGGGATGATTGGGTTGTTATTGGTTTGGGGAATTGCTGTTGGTTTAACCAAAGCTTTGGATTTTGAATTTGTTCTTGGAATGGGTAATATTCTTCTGGGAACTGGGTTAGCTGGAATAATAGGATTGATTTCCGGAATTTTACCAGCTATTTCCGCTTCTAGGCTTGATCCTGTGGAGGCTATTAGAACTGGTATGTAGTTTTATATTTTAGAGTCATTGCGAGGAACGAAGCAATCTCATTATCAAATTCCCTTTTCGTTTTGAAATACTTTCAGTGTAAAAAAACCGCTGAGTCTTCAACAGCAATATCTATTTTTCGGTTATCTGACTTTGAGGATTTTTTCGGGTGTCAAAAATTCGTAAAATACTAATGATGTCGTTTTCTATCTAATAAATCAACTTGTAGTGTCTTACAATTATTCTTCTGAATTCAGGTTCGATTTCGTCTTGTTGGTATTGTTTGGCAAAAACTAATTCTTTTGCTGTTTTTAAAATATCGTCTTTAACGTTTTTTGCTCCTTGTGGAGTGATGGTTTTGTAGTGATTGTAAATTGTTTTTAATTGCTCTTTCGCTCTATTTGTCCAAATTACTTTTAATCTCCCCATTGTATTACCAGCTTTCAGATTCTTTTTCGATGTCTTCTTGACTGGTGTATTCGCCTTTTTTTATTTCGGCCAAGGCTTCATTTAATTCTTCTTTGTATGCTTTTTTTGTTAGTGGTTTTTCATCAATTGTATGAGCTACAATTTCTTCTTCCCAATAACTTTCCATTACGGCTTTTACTACTTTTAGAAGTCGTTCATCAGCTTGATTGATATATTGTAATAGATTGTCTCTTAATTCTAAAGCTCCCATAATTGCTTTTTTTATATTTCAAAGATAACTATTTTGTTTTGGATTTATTTTTAATGTTTTGTTATTTTAATTTATGGTTTTATACTAGGTAGTTTGATTCTAGTTTTATCCCATTTAATGTTTTCTGAATTGTAATATTTGTTGTTGTTTTTATATTCCAAAACCGTATCTTCTTCTTGAGTTGTTCTTCTTGTATGGTAGAAATCTTTATTTTTTAATGACGAGTTTAAAGCATCAATTAAATCAAAATAAGCTTTAGATTTTAATGTGTCAGATTTTGAAGAAATAAAAGTTGCATTATTGTAGTTGTCTTTATAGTTTAACTTGATCAAATCTGTTATATTGTTATTTGGGATTTTGATTAAATTATGTGGCTGTAAATCTATTAAATGTGGGATTGTGTCGTTTTCCATCCCTGTCCNNNACTTGATCAAATCTGTTATATTGTTATTTGGGATTTTGATTAAATTATGTGGCTGTAAATCTATTAAATGTGGGATTGTGTCGTTTTCCATCCCTGTCCCGCATTCAGGACTAAATTCTCTTCTTTGGAAATAATAAATTGTGGTATCGTTGTCAAAAATAAAGTTGTGTGTTCCGTAAGGTGTTCCTCCCATGGGAGGCGGAGGGGGGATGTTTTTACGTTCTGATATTTTTTTAATTTTATTGTTTTCTTTTGAAATAATATATATGCTATTTTTTGGAGTATTCTTTTTATCACAATTCCCAAAAAAACAAACAAATCACAAAGCCAATAATTATTCTTTTCATAATCGACGATTTGAAATAAAGATATAAAAAAATCCCATCTGCAATTATTTTTAGCAAATGGGATTTTGTATGGTATGAAATCTGAAGATTATCTAATTTCGTTATTCTGAATCAAATCAATATACAAGTTAATCTTGTCTTTTAATTCTTTTCTGGCGGTTATAAAGTCTAAGAAACCGTGCTCTAAAAGGAATTCAGCTGTTTGGAAACCTTCCGGTAAATCTTTACCTGTAGTGTCTTTTACAACACGTGGTCCAGCAAATCCAATTAAGGCTCCAGGCTCAGCAATGTTAATGTCTCCTAACATAGCGTAAGATGCAGTTGTTCCTCCAGTTGTTGGATCAGTACACAATGAAATGTAAGGCAATTTAGCTTCTGAAAGTTGGGCTAATTTTACTGATGTTTTAGCTAATTGCATTAAAGAATAAGCGGCTTCCATCATTCTGGCTCCTCCTGATTTAGAGATCATTACAAAAGGCAATTGGTTTTTGATAGCGTGATCAATTCCTCTTGCAATTTTTTCACCCACAACAGCTCCCATAGAACCTCCGATGAAGGCAAAATCCATACAGCAAATTACTACATCTTTCCCTTTGGATTTTCCAACTCCAGTACGCACAGCGTCTTTTAGTTTGGTTTTTTCCATAACGTCTTTCAAACGATCTGCATATTTCTTTGTGTCCACAAAGTTCAAAGGATCTTTTGAAGTGATGTTTGGGTCTAATTCGGTAAATTTATTGTCGTCAAATAAGATTTCAAAATAAGTAGCACTACCTATTCTCACGTGAAAACCGTCTTCGGGACTTACAAATAAATTACGTTCTAGTTCTTCGGCATCAATAATTTTTCCAGTAGGAGATTTGTACCAAAGTCCTTTTGGAACGTCCATTTTCTGTTCGGTAGGAGTTGTGATCCCTTTTTCTTGTCTTTTAAACCAAGCCATTTTTTTAGATTTTAGATTTTAGACTTTAGATTTTAGACTTTAGACTTCGAGAAATCTAAAATCTAAAATCAGCAATCTAAAATTTATAGTGTATTTACGTTATTCAAGTCAGCAAAAGCTTGCTCAAGTCTTGTGTTGAAAGTTACTTCTCCTTCACGCAACCATTTTCTTGGGTCGTAATATTTTTTGTTTGGAGCGTCAGCACCAGTTGGGTTACCAATTTGAGTTTTTAAATAATCGATGTTGTCTACCATGAAGTCACGAATTCCTTCAGTGAAAGCAAATTGTAAATCAGTATCAATGTTCATTTTGATAACTCCGTAGCTAATTCCTTCTCTAATTTCTTCTAGAGTTGAACCTGAACCACCGTGGAAAACAAAATCAACTGGATTGTGTCCTGTGTTGAATTTTGTTTGAACGAAATCCTGAGAGTTTTTCAAGATTTTTGGAGTTAATTTTACGTTCCCTGGTTTGTAAACACCGTGAACGTTTCCAAAAGCAGCAGCAATAGTAAACTTAGGACTTACTTTAGATAATTCTTCGTAAGCATAAGCTACTTCTTCTGGTTGTGTGTATAATTTTGAACTATCAACATCAGAGTTGTCAACACCATCTTCTTCACCACCTGTAATTCCAAGTTCGATTTCCAATGTCATTCCAATTTTGCTCATTCTTTCTAGGTAAGTTTTGCAAATTTCGATGTTTTCTTCAATTGGCTCTTCAGATAAGTCAATCATGTGAGAACTGAATAATGATTTTCCAGTTGCAGCAAAATGCTCTTCTGAAGCGTCTAATAAACCATCAATCCAAGGTAATAATTTTTTAGCGCAGTGGTCAGTATGTAAAATTACAGTTGCTCCGTAAGCTTCTGCTAGGGTGTGGATGCTTTTTGCTCCTGCAATTGCTCCAGCGATTGCTGCTTTTTCTCCTGCATTAGAAAGTCCTTTTCCAGCATTAAATTGTGCTCCTCCGTTTGAGAATTGGATGATAACTGGTGCGTTCAATTTTGCAGCTGTTTCAAGAACACCATTAATAGTATTCGATCCTGTAACGTTTACAGCAGGAAGTGCAAACCCTTTTTCTTTAGCATAATTAAAGATTTCTTGTACTTGATCTCCCGTTGCTACACCTGCTTTTATGTTGTGTGCCATTTTGTTTTTTGTTTTTAGTGTTAGATTTTTGTTTTTAGTTTAAGTTCGCAAAAATAAGAATTTATTAGCATTAGAAAGGATAATTTATTCCAAAATTTAAAACGGTGTGTCCAAAATTATAATCTCTAAACCATTTTTTGCCTGATTCATCGGCGGGATTGTAGGTTTTGAAACCAAAATCAAAGCGGACAACAAAGAAGTTTAAATCGTATCTAAGTCCAAATCCTGAACCTAAAGCGATATCTTTTAAGCTTGCTAAATTGTTAAAAGTTGATTTTTCGTCGGTTACGTTGTCAAAAACATTCCAGATATTTCCTGCGTCAGCAAATAAAGCTCCTTTTAAATCGCCTAAAATTTTGAATCTAAATTCGCCGCTGATGGCAATTTTCATGTTGGCTTCGTTGAAATCGTTTGTGGCACCACTGCGTCCTGGTCCCAAACTATAAGGTTGCCAAGCACGATTATCATTTGAACCTCCTGAGAAATAACTTCGTGAAAACGGAATGTTATCAGAATTACCAAAAGGAATTGCAATACCAAAAAAACTTCGTACAGCAAGTACTTTTTCATTGTTTAAATCCCAGTGTTTGATAAAATCAAATTCGGTTTTTATGTATTCAGAATATTCTAAATTAAACAATTCACGATTTCCATTTTGATTTGTTTTTTGATTTGTGGCATTCGCAATTAAAGATAATAAAGAACCCGCCGATTCTATTTTGGTTTTAAAAAGATAGAAATTATTGTCGGATAAGTCTGTTTTTGTTGTTTTGCTAAAAGAAAAATTGGTAGCTAAAATGAAATCGTTTTCGGTCAATCGCACTCTTCTTTCTTCGATGCTTTTTACTTCTCTGTAATCATTATCAGAAGGGGTTAAAACAGTGGCTCCAGCTAAAACATCATTAGTAAAACCGCTAGTTCCTGATTCTATAATTAAATTGTTATTATCATTAACATAGTCTGTATTTGTGTTGTATGTTTTTGCAATTTCATTCAGCGCATTGTATGATGAGCCGTAAACATTAAAATAGTTTTGAGAATTTAAGTTGCGTACAAATTGAATGTTAAAAAGGTCAAAACGTGCGGTGTTGTATCTTTTAGGATTCCAGTTGTAAGAGAAAGTTCCGGTGACATTTTCTTTGTCTAATCCAATGTTTTTTTGCGTAGCATAACCCACACCAATTAGGGTTGATGGAATCATGCTCTTAGGAATAATTTTCTCTGTAGAAAAAGGCATGAATATTCTAGGAAAATTCAGTTTGAAATCTACTCCATATTCGGATACATTGAAAAATTGGTTGTTAGGATTGGCTAAATCTCTTGAAGAACCAATGTTAGCACGGGTAGAAATTTCCAATGTTTCAGCTCCATTAAAAATATTTCGGATGCTAAGAGATGGACTAAATGAAATTCCAATATCCTGGATATTAGAGTGAGTAAGGTCAAATGAAGCCTGAAAACTATATTTTTTTCTTGGCGTCAAATAAATTTTTGCAATAAGAGAGTTTTGAAGGGTGTCTTTTTTATCTACTTCATATTGTATACTTGGTGGATTAAATATCTTCAGATTGGTTAAATATCTGGATGTTAATACGGTTTTGAAATCGGCAAACGAAGTTCCTTTAGTGATAAAAATAGCATCTGTTATTGCTTTCGGTCTGTATTTTAATTTTTCTCGACTATAAAGATTAAAGTTCTCATAAGTGGTGCTGTCGGTAATGTTTTGTTTGCTTGTGTTGGGTAAAAAGTCAGTGTAGATGTCCACACTGCTAATTTTGTATAATTTAAAATCTTCTGTTTTTGTTGAATCATTGTCTTGATAGCTGTAATCGCTAATGTTTACATTGACATTGGCTTTGTTTTTTTTGCCAATAGTATCAATGTCAAAAACAATAGAAGTGGGCTGGAAATAATAAGCACCGTGATTTCTAAAATAGCTAGAAAGACGGTTTTTTTCATCCGAGAAATCAATGGTTTTGTATTGCTTTCCTGTTTTAATGATGGCATTTTCTTTAGCAATAGTATACAAAGAATCTATTTCGGGGGAGCTAATACTTGCTTTTATCGAATCTAAAAAGTAAGCTTTGTTTGTGGTGACTTCGTATTTTATTTTACCTCTTTTTAGACTTACGGTATCGTGTTCAGCGTTTACATTAACATCAAAATAGCCATCGTTAAAATAATAATATTTAAGTCTGGAAAGTGATTTTTGAGTTCTTGACGAATCAATAATTACAGGTGGTTCTCCAGTTTTTTTTAAGAATTCGTGGATTCCGTTATACCAAAAAGATTTTCCTAATCGGTTTACTTGTTTTGCCGACAACCATTTTGCTTGACGCTCGTATTTTCCGGGTTTGTTGGTAAATTTAGTTTGGTAGGTAGAATCAGGATTTAAATTAGCTAAATTGTATAAATTCAATCGCAAACGATAGCCTAATAAGGTGCTATTTGGCTTTTGGTACAATTGATTGTGAATATCTTCGTTATTGGTTTTCTTACCGTTTACCAGAATTTGATTGCTTGTAAGGAGTTGTTTTCCTTCTGGAACTCTTTTTTCGGCGTTACAGGCAGATATAATTATTCCTATTAGAATAAATAGTGATATTTTTGTTGAAATTTTTTTCAAGAGGTCTAAAATATTTAATTCAAAAGTACATATTTTTATGGTTAGTAAAAACCAAATAAAACTTATAACTAGTTTACAGCAAAAAAAGTATAGAATAATTAATCAATTATTTTTTGCCGAAGGAGTAAAAGTCATTGAAGAGCTTTTGCGTTCTAATTTTGAATTAGAGCATTTGTACACTACCCAGTATGATTTTGAATCCGTTTTAGATAGTAAAAAATCATTAATCCACGAAAATGATTTAAAGAAAATCAGCGTTTTGACAACACCTAATAGTTGCTTGGCTGTTTTTAAAATTCCAGAAGAAAAACCAATTATAGCGTCAGGACTTATCATAGCGCTAGACGATGTAAGAGATCCAGGGAATATTGGAACCATTTTGCGACTTTGTGATTGGTTTGGAATCAAACAAGTCATTTGTTCTAAGGAAACCGTTGATATTTATAATCCAAAAGTAGTTCAGGCAACAATGGGGTCTATTACTAGAGTGAATGTAAGTTATGTTGATTTAGCCGAATATCTTTCTCAAACTAATTTGCCAGTTTTTGGGACTTTTATGGATGGTGAGAATATTTATAAAATGGATTTGCCGCAAGAAGCTATTGTTGTTATGGGTAATGAAGCCAATGGAATTTCTGAAGCAATTGAGACAATAACAAAAAACCGACTTTCAATTCCTCGTTTTGGAGATTTACAGCAAGCCGAAAGTTTAAATGTTGCTACTGCAACTGGAATTATCCTGAGCGAATTTAAACGAAATTTTGCTTAATTTTTTTAATGGAAAGTAAGGTTTATTAAGATAGCTCTGCTTTTAAGAGATTCAATATTACTTGTCCAAGGACTATTTGGATCATTGTCTCTAATGAGTTCGTCTTTAAGTCCAAAAGAACCTCGAATAGATGGCGAAAAAATAAAATATTCTGAGAAAAAATCAATTCCAAAACCCAATTCATAATTGGAAGTCCATGATTTTACTCTAAATTTTTGTTGGACATTATCATCAATTGATTTTGAATTTGATGATAAATTTAATGTAGTTGATAGTCCTCCCACAAGATACGGACGAATATTTCCAGTACGTACAGATGAAAATTTTAACAATAACGGAAAATTGATATAGGTGCTGTTTACATCGCGTAAAGCATCTATTTCGCGAGAGAAATTAGGGTAATTTAGCGTTCTTTTAGTGTAATACAAACCAGGTTCAAAGCGAAGGTTAATGTGTTCGTGAAGTTTTAAATCGGCAACAACACCTACATTAAAACCTGTTGTTTTTTTTACCTGTATGTCTGGACCTACTGTTTTATAATCAATTTTAAAATCGAAAGAGTTAAAGCCTAAGTAGTATCCAAAATACAATCGTTGTTTTTGGAAGTTTTCTAAATTGATAATTGGGTCTTTACTAAACATACCTTTGGACTGCGAATGTCCCGTGAAAGAAAGTAAGAATAAGATAAAGACAATTGTTTTTTTCATTTTAAAAAGAAACTTAGGTTATTTTTTAGATGCAACATATATAGTGGCTACGCCAAAAGTTTGTGGCATTGCTTTTACATCTATAAACCCAATTTTTCTCAAAATATTGTTTAATGCTTCGCCATAAGGAAAAGCAGCTGCAGATTCGGATAAGTAACCATAGGCAACGTTGTCTTTTGAGAATAATTTACCAATAATAGGAAGGATGTTTTTGCTGTAAAAGTGATAAGCTTGTTTATAAGGTGTTTTATCAGGAACTGAAGTTTCTAAAATAACAAATGTTCCATTAGGTTTTAAAACACGCAATATTTCGCTTAAGCCTTTTTCTAAATTTTCAAAATTTCGAACTCCAAAAGCAACAGTAATAGCGTCAAAATGATTATCAGCAAAAGGAATGTTTTCTGAATCGCCTAAAATCATTTCGATAGTGTGCGATAAATTTTTATCAGCAATTTTTTTCACACCTACTTCTAGCATTCCTGCCGAGATGTCTAAACCTGTTATTTTTTTAGCTTTAGTATTTGCCATTAAAATAGCTAGATCTCCAGTTCCTGTGGCAATATCTAATATGGTTTCTGGATTAGAGTCGGCAATGATTTTCAAGACTTTTTTTCGCCATTTTACATCTATTCCAAAAGAAATAACACGATTTAAATTGTCGTAATTTCCCGAAATAGTATCAAACATTTTTGCAACTTGTTCTTTTTTGCCTAATTCGGAGTTTTTATATGGGGTGATATTTTCTGCCATTTTTTAAATTTTGACAAATATACTATAATGCCCTTTAAGTTGGTATTCAAATCGACTTTCTATTCATTAGATAGGTGCTTTTTCTTTATGTTTTTACTTTTTTGAAATATCACTAAAAGTGGGTATTGTATGACGTTATTAGAATGTCGAAATTTACTTAATGAATTTACTTGCAATGATTAATAAAGAATTAATAGTTCAGCTCAAATGGTTGTTTTTTGCGTTAATGATAACATTTGCTCTTGTGATTATTTTTGACGGTGCTACTTTAGTAAAAAGTTGCACTTTAATAGAAACGCAAAATACGTTCTTAGGATTAAATTTGTTTTTGGAAATTTTAATTTTCTTTGCCTTTAGTACCTTCGTGGTATTTGGTATTAAAGGCTTTTTTGAGATGTTTTCTCAAAAAATAGCAAACAGTATCATTTTCGTATCGGGAATGAGTTTGCTGTTTGTGAATTTAGTATTGTTAAGTCAAATTATTTTTCAAGACTAGAACATTTTTTAGAATCATTGCAATTTAGTTTTAAAAAAACACCTCGTTTATTGAGGTGTTTTTTGTTTTTTAAGGTAAGTTTCAAAAGTATAATCGTATAGGTGTTTATCGTCTTTGGCTTGAAAGTCACTTTTAACTAATTCCCATTCTTCTAATTTTATTTCAGGGAAAAAAGCGTCAGCTTCAAAAGTGTGGTGCACTACGGTAAGTTCTATTTTGTCTGAAAAAGGCATGGCTAATTGATAAATTTCGCCTCCGCCTATAATAAAAGCATCTTCGTTTTTAGGGCATTTTTCAATTGCTTTTTCTATGCTATCTACCACAATACAACCTTCTGCTTGATAATCCGCTTGACGGGTAATGATAATATGGGTGCGATTAGGTAATGGTTTAGGAAAACTTTCAAAGGTTTTACGTCCCATTATAATATGATGCGCAGTAGTTAGATTTTTAAATCTTTTAAAGTCATTAGGCAAATGCCAAACTAATTGGTTGTCTTTTCCGAGCGCTCTGTTTTGAGCAGCTGCAGCAATCATTATAATCATTAGTGTTTATTTAGTAGGAGGTTCTTCGTTTATTTGGTCGCTTAATTCAGCTATTTTCTTTTCTTGCAGAGCTACTAATCGATCAATTTGTTCTCTTTCCCAGTTTTTATTCATAAAACGATCAGTAATGAAAACTTTGATAAAATGTAAAATAAATACAAATAGCCAAGCTGTGATTAACCAAATATGCCAATTTGCATCCTGGTTAAAGTTGAAAACTTTAGTAGAAACAAATAAAAACAAACTCACTAAAAACAATACAACAAAATGAAAATAAACTATTCTTTTTTGTTTTATACGTTTTCGGGCATATTCGTATAATTCATGTTGTTCGGTTTTCATAGGTTAATTTTTTGTTTATAAAGATAAAATTTAATTTGGAAATGTATATTAGTGCAAGCGAAATTTTAGAATTAAGTCGTTAGCTTTTTTGTTTTTTAAAAATATAATCCTTTTAAATTTGATAATTTGCTTGGTTTTTAACATTTTATTAAGCATTATCCTAAAACTTACTTTGAGGTATATAAACTTCGATTAAATTGATTTACTTTGTCTCATAATTCTAAAAATGAAACAGTTATGTCGATTAAAAAACAATTCATAAAGTCAAAACCAGTTTGTAAAGTTACATTTTCTATCGAAGCTAAAGAGGCAGCTCAGGTTGCTGTCGTTGGAGATTTTAACAATTGGAATCCTGAAGAAGGAGCTTTAAGCAAATTGAAAAATGGTACTTTTAAAGGTGCTTTTGATTTAAGTAAAGATGCTGCTTACGAATTCAAATACTTAGTTGACGGAGAATATATCAACGAAAGTGAAGCAGATTCTTACAAGTGGAATGAATTTGCAGGAACAGAAAATAGCGTTTTAGAGGTTTAATCTAAAACGCTTTTTTTTTTAATTCCAATAAAAAAAATCCAAATTCCAATTATTTAGACTATTGGAATTTGGGCTTTTAAACTTGTTTTTTTATAGCTTGGAATTTTAAACAGCTACGTTTCCTTTTATGGTTTCGTGTGGTTCATAGCCAACGAGAGTGAAATCGCTGTAGTCAAAATCAAATATGTTTTTTATCTCCGGATTTAAGATCATTTTCGGTAATGGTCTTGGCTCGCGTGATAATTGCAATTGGATTTGCTCAAAATGATTGTTGTAAATGTGTGCGTCACCAAAAGTGTGGATGAATTCTCCGGCTTCTAAGTCGCATACTTGTGCAATCATCATGGTTAACAGTGCATAAGAAGCAATGTTGAATGGAACTCCTAGAAAAATGTCGGCACTTCTTTGATAGAGTTGGCATGATAGTTTTCCGTCGGCTACATAAAATTGGAAAAAAGCATGACATGGAGGTAAAGCAGCTTTGTTATTGGCTACGTTTTCTTCAAATGATTTTGTAGTATCTGGTAAAACCGAAGGATTCCATGCTGAAACTAGCATTCTTCGACTATTTGGATTTGTTTTTAATTCTTGGATTAAATCAGAGATTTGATCGATTTCTTCACTATTCCAGTTGCGCCATTGGTGTCCGTAAACTGGGCCTAAATCGCCATTTTCATCTGCCCAGGCATCCCAAATTTTTACTCCATTTTCTTTTAGGTAACTAATATTAGTTTCTCCTTTTAAAAACCAAAGCAATTCGTAAATAATAGATTTAAGATGTAGTTTTTTAGTGGTAACCATTGGAAAACCTTCGCTTAAATCAAAACGCATTTGGTAGCCAAAAACACTTTTAGTTCCAGTCCCAGTTCGGTCGCCTTTTTGGCAGCCGTTTTCCATAACGTGTTGTACTAAATCTAGATATTGCTTCATTGGAATAGGGTAATTTGTATATTTGGTTATTGATAAATAGCCAAACTTAGGATTGAACTAGGATTCTCTTTTTGAAATTTCGTCTCTTATCTTAGCCGCTTTTTCGTAATCTTCTTGCTCTACTGCCTG
>NCET01000378.1 GCA_002280815.1 Flavobacteriales bacterium 32-34-25
AAACTACTTCTCTAAGGACTAAGTACTAAGGACTTTAAATTATATAATCGATTTAAATTGCTCTAAGAAACGTACATCATTTTCATAAAACATACGGATGTCTCCAATTTGGTACAACAACATCGCGATACGCTCTACTCCCATTCCAAAAGCAAATCCGTTGTATTCGTCAGGATTAATTCCACAGTTTTTCAAAACATTAGGATCTACCATTCCGCAACCACCAATTTCTAACCAACCGGTTCCTTTGGTAATTCTGTAATCGGTTTCGGTTTTTAGCCCCCAATAAATATCAATTTCGGCACTTGGCTCCGTAAATGGAAAATAAGAAGGACGCAAACGAATTTTTGATTTTCCGAACATCTCTTTAGTGAAATACAAAAGCGTTTGTTTCAAATCGGCAAAAGAAACGTCTTTGTCAATATACAATCCTTCCACTTGGTGGAAAATACAGTGTGAACGTGACGAAACAGCTTCATTACGAAAAACACGACCTGGAGAAATAGTTCTAATAGGCGGCTTATTGTTTTCCATATAACGCACCTGAACGGATGAAGTGTGGGTACGCAATAAAGTATCGGGATTGGTCTGGATAAAAAACGTATCCTGCATATCACGGGCCGGATGGTATTCTGGCAAGTTCAATGCAGTAAAATTATGCCAATCGTCTTCAATTTCTGGACCTTCAGAAACATTGAATCCAATTGTCGAGAAAATATCAATAATTTGGTTTTTTACAATAGAAATTGGATGACGAGAACCAATAATTACTGGTTCAGCAGCACGAGTCAAATCGCCATAAAGTCCTTTAGATTCTTCTTTACTTTCTAAAGTTTCCTGAATTGATTTTACTTTTTCCTCTGCAGAAGTTTTAAGCAGGTTAATTACCTGACCAAATTCCTTTTTTTGTTCGTTAGGCACATTTTTAAATTCGGCAAAAAATTCTTTTAGAATTCCTTTACTTCCTAAAAATTTAATTCTAAATGATTCTAATTCGGCAGTATCTTGTGTTGAAAAAGCTTGAGCTTCACCAATATATTCTTTTATCTTATCTATCATTTTCATCCAATAATTGAGTGGGCAAATTTAAGTAAAAGTTGCGAGTTATGAGTTATGAGTTATGAGTTTTTGAAGCAAATCACAAATCATCAATCAATGAGCTCTTTTTCTATAAAGTAACTAACTATCGCCTCTTTCATTAAAACCGATTGCTCTCCTGCTTTTAAAGGCGGTAATTCTTCTTTTACTTTGTAATGCGGCCAACCATCTTCATCAAAAAAGTCGAACTCATAAAAGCCATAAGGCTCTAACAATCGACAAATGGCAATGTGCATCAGGTTTAGTTTTTCGTCTTTTTTATATTCACGTTGAAATTTTCCTAATTCCTGAACTCCAATTAGAAAAATAATGGCATCTAAATCTAAATCTTCACCTTGTGAAAATTGATTAGAAAGTATATCGACAAGCTTTTCCCAGCGTTCTTTAAGTTGTGTGTCTCTTGACATATTTGAAAGTTAGAAGTTAGAAGTTAGAAGTTAGAAGTTGAGATTCTAATTTCTACTATCTAAAATTATTTTTGGCAAAGATACCAACATAATTCTTTTATCTTTGCTCTTTATTCTTTTCTCTTTTTACTATGAGTTTTTTAGATATTATTTTGGGCGCTTTATTGGCATTTGCACTATACAAAGGAACTGTAAACGGTCTTTTTATTGAATTAGCTTCCTTTCTTTCTTTAATTTTCGGAGTTTATTTAGCCGTAAAATTTTCGGTTATTACCAAAGATATTCTCTCTGGTTTTGTGCATTGGAATCCAAATACCGTTCAGGTTATTGCTTTTCTACTCACTTTTATTCTGGTGGTAATTGGTATTCACTTTTTAGCAAAAATACTTACTGGAATAGTGGACTTTGCTTTTTTAGGTTGGATAAACAAACTCGGTGGCGGATTATTTCGCGTTCTAAAAACAGTATTGCTTATTGGAATTGTGTTTTCTGTTTTCGAAAAAATAAATTACAATAATTTTTTTGCCAAAAAAGAAACGCTTGACAAATCGATTTTTTATTATCCTATCCAAAAAACAGCTGCCTTTATGTATCCGTCTATTACAAAATGGTATGGAAGTTTGAAAAAGCAGTAAGCAGTGTTCAGTTTCCGTCAACAAAAAAACTGTAAACTAATAACTGAACACTGATTACTATTTATTTGACTTCTTGAATAGCATCGCTGTCAATCCAGCCTTCGGTTCCATCAGTTAATTGAACTTTTTTCCAATTATCTACTTTTTCTTTTACAAAAACCTTAGTTCCTTCGTGTAAGATTACAACGCTGGCACCCTTGTTTTGAGGCTCATTTTTTAGGTCAGTAATTTCGGCAAAAACAATGGCTGGTCTTTCATTTTTGAAATAACTTCTTTCGAAAACAGCCGAAGAAACACTAATCACTAGCAATAGTAACATTAGGAACATTCCGAAGAAAAAGAGTCTTTTATTCAATGCCAAAGCTGAAAAATAATAGCCTAAAAAAGAAACCAAAAACAACACCGAAAAAGCAACCGAAATCCAAGCCCAAGTATTGTAATGATAATTTCCAGTGAAATCACGAAGCAGTTTTTCAAAACCTACTTTTGGCACTACTTTTATCTCATCCACGGTACGTTTTTGAGCAAATCTTAAATTGGTAGCAATATCGTTATCATTCGGTTTAAGCACCAAAGCTTTTTCATAATTGTAAATTGCTGGCGCTACTTTGTTCAATTTGTAATAAGAATTTCCCAAGTTAAAATACAACTCCGCTGCTGGCGCTACTTTGTTCAATTTGTAATAAGAATTTCCCAAGTTAAAATACAACTCCGCTGATTGTTTTTTATCACTCAAAACAGAGTTGTAAGCATCTATAGCTTGTTCGTATTTGCCATTTTTATACAAATAATTTCCTTTTTCAAAGCCACTTTGGGCAAAGAAAACCTGGCTTACTAGCAATAATATATAAAGTATGTTTTTCATATTTTTTAAACACTAAGAACACAAAGAAGACACGAAGTTCACTATTTTAAAGTATTCCGTTAACCACTCTTCTGACTCCTTCTTTGAGTAATTTGACATTAAAATTGATTAATAATCCTAATTTACAATCTGACAATCTTAAATATGTTAATAATTGAGCTAAATGAACATCATTTAATGTTTCAACAGATTTAAATTTATCTTCAACAATGATATCAATTCTATAACCTACATCCAACTTAACATCTTCATAAACTAATGGCAATGCTTTTTGTTTTTCAACTTTTAAATTAAATTTCTTAAGTTCATAAAACAAACATTCCTCATAAGCACTTTCTAACAATCCCGGACCTAAAGTTTTATGGACTTTCAAAGCACTCTCAAATACTATTTTTGATATTTCGTTTTCAGTCTTTTGTGTTCTTTGTGCCTTCTTTGTGCCCTTTGTGTTTAAGCGTTTAAGAAAGCTGTTTTTCCAGATCAGAAATTATCAGTACTGCTTTTTCGTAATCTTTTTGAATAGTTGCACTCGATGATGGAGCGTATCTTGCAATCTCACAGTTTTCGGTAAGTGCAATAAACTCATTTACAGCTTCTGCATTAGCATTTTTAGACAACAGGATTTCCTTGATATTGTCCTTACTCATTTCCGAAGTTTCAATATGCAATTTAGCTTTCAGGAAATTGTGCATGGCTTTTTCAAGTAAATGGTTCTTTGTTGTTGATTTGTTTTTTTGCTTCCGATAAATATTTCTTCGCCAATCGGTTGTTTCTCTTGATTCTGTTTCCAACAATATCACCATCGATGGCTTCTTTTTTCTTTTTAGCCAATACAATTATTGGTACTAATCCAAAAGGAATCAACAACAAACTATAGAATAATTTTGAACCAAAAAAATCATTAACCGCAATGGGTTGTAAATTAGTTTGCAACTTGATATACTGAAATTGCTCATTAGCAACCACCTTATTTTTTGCTGTTCCAGAACTTGAATCACTAGCCACAGCCTGTGTTGGTCCATCGAGTACTTTAACGATTATTTCTGGAGAAGTAATGGTTTTATACCTTCCGGAATTCAAATCAAAATAAGAAAACTGCATTGGTTTTATAGGATAATCGCCTTTGTATTGCGGAATAATGGTGTAACTATCAGAAATTTTTCCTGCCATTCCAGAAAGCGGTGTATTTACTTTTTCGCTATGTACAGCATCATACATTTCTAAGGCATTAGGCACAACTGGTTTAGGCAAAGTAAATAATTTTAAATTTCCTTTTCCAGCTACACTTACCACCAAATCTAAACTTTCGCCATTTTTAAGCGACGTTTTACTTGGTGTAACTCTAAAATCAAAACTACCTACAGCACCCGAAAAATCAGCTGGTTTTCCGGCTTCGGGCAAAGCTCTAACCGAAATAGTCCTAGCTCCTGCTGATACTCTTTTGCTATCTTCTTTTATTTGCATTTGTCCATACATATTTCTACGATTGGTAGGCAATTGCACATCAATATCTAACGAAAGCGGTTCAATAGTAAGTTTTCCTGATTTTTGAGGATATAGAACCGTTTTTTTCAAAACTACATAACGGAATTTTTCTCCTTTGAACATGCCTTCTTCAGGAACTAATTGTTTGATTTCGATATTTTGACTCCAAAAATCATTGTATTTTGGTTTCCCCAATTCTCTCCAGTTTGTAATTCCAATATTATAACTGAAATACAACTTATAAACCACAGTAATAGGTTCGTTGATATACGGACTTGTTTTAGAAACATCGGCAACGAGATACAAATTATTATCTACTGAAACGCTAATGTCATTAGGGTCTTTTGGCTGTTCTACTGCCGCGGTAACATGAACTCTTACTGGCGAAGTTTTATACACTTGACCATTGTATTCTATAGTAGCTTGTTTGATAA
>NCET01000379.1 GCA_002280815.1 Flavobacteriales bacterium 32-34-25
GGTGGTCATTTTGCTCCGGAATTAGGTGGTCATTTTGAATTGGAATCAGGTGGTCACTTTAAATTGGAATTGGGTGGTCAATATCACTGGAATTTGCAAATTATGCACTTCATTATCGTCAATCGAAATAAAAATAACACCATCATCAGTCATAAAGTTACGAGCCAAACGTAATCGAGGATACATCATATTGAGCCAGTTGGAGTGGTAACGACCATCGCTTTCGGTATTGGTGCTTGTTTTTTTGCCTTCTTCGTTGGTTTGCCCGGTGATGCTCAAGTAGTTTCCTAAATTGTCGGCATAGTTGTCTTTGTATACAAAATCCTTTCCTGTGTTGTATGGTGGATCTATGTATATCATTTTAATTTTGTTGGCGTAGCTTTTTTGTAGCAACTTCAATACTTCGAGGTTGTCGCCTTCTATAAAAATATTGTTGGTAGTGTCCCAATCTTTACTGTCTTTTTTGTTTGGTCGTAAGGTTGCTGTTGTTGGTTTATTGGCTTCTAGTCGTGCTTGGTTTTTACCTGCCCAAGTGAAACGGTAGTATTCTTCTTTTTCTTCTACGGTTTCGCCCAGCAATGCTTTTAGTTCATTGAGGTCGATATTGTCTTCTTTTACAATGGTTGGGAACAATTGTTTTAGCAATTCTATGTTGTCTGCCACTATGTTGGCACTGGTAAGTGAATTAATTTTTTCCATTATTTACTTTTTCCAAATTTGTAATGCAATTGCTTCTAAATCTTCGGCACGACTGTTTATGGTTGTTTCGTTCCATTCGTCTAATGCTGTGTATTGTGTGGTTAAAGGCAAAGCAGAATATTGTTGCAATATGGTTCTTTTGTTAGACCAAGCACTGTTTCGTAATTTACTATTTAGGTTTTTGGTAATAATTGTTAAGTTACCAAAGGTATGTAACTTGAAAAAACGAAAGTTTTTTTCGTCTTGTGTATCTAATTTATTCCAGTTTTCTTCCCATTTTTTTGGCATCATATGTTCTACTGAAAAGCTGTTAGCGCTTAACACCGTAACGTCATTCAGTACTGTTTTTACTTGGTATAATGCAATGACGTATAATGTTTCTTTTGCGTGTTGGTTGCTTAGAATTGAATTAGCAAACGCTTGTTTCACATCTATATCTTCCGGAAAACGATTGGTATCTTCTGTGTACCCTAACAATGTTGCTTGAAGTGCTCCAAAAATGGTTGGTTCTTTAGTGTCCTTGATGCTTTTGATAATAGAAATAAACAGGTTGTTGTAATTTTTGGTTGTCAATCTGCAAATATTTCTTCTCACCAAATAGCTTTCTAATAGTTCGAGACATTGTACTCTTTCGGCTTCATCGGCTACACTTTTGTATAAATATAATACCAATGGAAAAATGGTAGTGATATTTAGGTTTTCGATTACGTGAAAGAAACGTTTTTCTTTGTCATCAAATTTTAAATTGTTTAGTTCTGTACCTGATGGAAAAGTAGCATAGATTTCGGCATAGGATTTTAATCCTTCCAACAATGTTTTTTTATCTTGAAAGGTTTTACCTGATAGCCAATTTTTATAATCTTTGAATAAATGCTCTAATGAAATGTCTTTTTGGGTTTCTATCAATAAATAACAATACAATAAAACATCAATATTTTCACGATATACACGCCCAGCTGTTTTTTTAGTATTCCAAAACTTTATAGTTTCTTCGTCCGTTTCAAACACATCTTCCCAATAGCTTTTGTATAAATCTTGTGCTTGTTTGTCATTGAACAAGTGGTTTTTTAATAATTCGGAAGTGGTTAGTTTTACCCCTAATGAATTGATGGTGTCAAAGATTTCTTGCTCATCATCAAAGGCATCTAAGACCATACTAATTGCAGGAAACTTGTGTAGAATGATGTTGTTGTAATTGAGTAAATCATCGTTTGTAAGTCCCGAAAATTTAGCTAAAAAGTAACGATAAGTATCTAGTATATTACTTGTATATTCGGGTTCAGTAAACACTGTATTTTTATCGGAATTCATTACTTTATCGAAATAAACACTATCGATACGGTTGTGTACAATGCGGTAGTGCATTTTGCCATAGGCATCTTTAAAAAATAATGAATTGTTGATATTGTCGAACAGAAAGTTAGCATTGGGTTGATTTAAATCAACGTTATTAGCCAGTGCTTTAAGCAATAATGAAAAAGTAGTCATACGCTGTTGCCCATCCACTAAATCATATTTAGCCGCCATTTGAGAACTTGCAATACTGTTTTTTGTTATTATGGTTCCAATGAAATGTTCTTTTAGCGGATTTATTTTATTTGCTTTTGCAGTTTCAATTACATCTTCATATAAATTTTCGCAATCTTCTTTTTGCCATACAAAAGGACGTTGAAAAAATGGAATTACGTATTGGTTTGTTCCTGTGTTAAGTAAATTTAATAAGTGTACTTTTTGTATGTTCATTATTAGTTTAATTTAGCTGTAAGACTTTCTATGCTTTTTTTGTTCTGATTGATTTGTGTATTCCATTTGACCATTTCAGCGACTTGTGTTTCCTTTTTGGCCGTGTTTTCAAGCGTTGTAATTTGTTGTTTTAATACTTCTATTTGCTCTAAAATTTGAACATTTTCTTTACTTTGCTCTATCGATCTTGTGACAAAAGTACCGTTTATTTGTGCGGTTTGCAAACCAATAACCGACTGGATAAAATGGTTGTAATAATGGCGTAAATCGAGTTTATTAGCTTTGTCAAAAGCTAAATTATCGAGAAAATGCTGTTGTTTTTGGCAGATGGTATCGCTA
>NCET01000033.1 GCA_002280815.1 Flavobacteriales bacterium 32-34-25
CCAAAACAAGATTCCTCCAACACCGCTTGCGATACCGATGATTCAACCACTTATGATTATGGTTTTTGGTATTGTGATTTGATTCCAAAATAAAATACAAGATTTTAGAAAAAAAAACCGCAAATTCGCAAATTATTTATGTCTTTTAATAATTTGTGAATTTGCGGTAATTTTTTTTACACACTTACTGAAATCTAAGTTTTACAATTTCTTAGCGTTTTTCACTTTTTGATCCGTGATTGCGATTGCCAGAACTTCACTCATTTCTTTTACGTAATGAAAAGTAACTCCCGTTAAGTATTCAGGTTTTATTTCGTCAACATCACTTTTATTTTCATGACATAAAATGATTTCTTTGATGTTTGCTCTTTTAGCAGCTAAGATTTTCTCTTTAATCCCACCTACAGGCAATACTTTTCCTCTTAGCGTAATCTCACCAGTCATCGCAATATTTTTCTTCACTCTTTTTTGCGTAAACAAAGACACTAACGAAGTCAACATCGCAATTCCAGCACTTGGTCCGTCTTTTGGCGTTGCTCCTTCTGGAACGTGCAAATGGATATTGTATTTAGACAACAATTCTGAAGTCAAACCTAGTTGATCTACATTTGCTTTAATGTATTCTAAAGCAATAGTAGCCGATTCTTTCATCACCGTACCTAAATTTCCAGTAATACTCATTCCGCCTTTTCCTGGTGAAAGCAAAGATTCTATAAACAAAATATCTCCACCAACACTCGTCCAAGCCAATCCAGTAACTACTCCAGCAACATCATTACTTTCGTATTTATCACGCTCTAATCTTGGAACACCAAGGACTTTCACAATATCTTCGTCAGTTACTTTTTTGTTGTACTCCTCCTCCATGGCAACTGATTTTGCTGCATTTCGGATTACCTGAGCAATTTTAGCTTCTAATCCACGAACTCCAGATTCACGTGTATATCCTTCTACGATTTTCTCTAATTGTTTTTTTCCAATTGTCAAATCTTTCGAAGTCAAACCATGCTCTTTCAATTGGCGTGGAAACAAATGCTGTTTAGCTATCTCAACTTTTTCTTCGATTGTATAACCAGACATTTTGATAATCTCCATACGGTCTCTCAAAGCAGGTTGAATTGCCGACATATTATTAGAGGTAGCAATGAACATCACTTTAGATAAATCATAGCCTAATTCAACAAAATTGTCGTAAAAAGCACTGTTTTGTTCCGGATCCAAAACTTCTAACAATGCCGAAGATGGATCTCCATGATTGCTATTTGATAATTTATCAATTTCATCCAAAACAAACACCGGATTTGATGTTCCTGCTTTTTTCAAACTCTGAATAATTCTACCAGGCATCGCCCCAATATAGGTTTTTCTATGTCCTCTAATTTCGGCTTCATCACGCAATCCACCTAAGGAAATACGAACATATTCTCTACCCAAAGCTTCTGCAACCGAACGACCAATAGAAGTTTTACCAACTCCCGGAGGCCCTGTCAAACAAATAATTGGCGATTTCATATCGTTTCTTAATTTCAAAACAGCCAAATGTTCAATCATTCTTTTCTTTACTTCTTCCAATCCGAAATGGTCTCTGTCAAGAATTTTTTGCGCGTTTTTTAAATCAAAATTATCTTTTGAATATTCATTCCATGGTAAATCCAATAACAATTCCATGTAGTTTCTTTGGATACCAAAATCAGGAGCCTGCGGATTCATTCGACGCATTTTTGTCAATTCTTTTTCAAAAATAGCCTGCGTCTTTTCATCCCATTTTTTAGACTTAGATTTCACTAACATTTCATCCATTTCTTCTTCCTGAGTCGAACCACCTAGTTCTTCCTGAATGGTTTTCATTTGTTGGTGAAGGAAATATTCTCTTTGCTGTTGGTCTAAATCAAAACGTACTTTAGATTGAATATCATTTTTAAGTTCCAATTTCTGTAACTCAATATTCATGTATTTTAAAGTTTCTAAAGCTCTATCTCTTAAACTATTAATCGCAAGCAAATCTTGTTTTTCTTTAACTGACAAATTCATATTAGAAGTAACAAAATTGATCAAAAAAGACTGGCTTTCAATATTTTTTATAGCAAAAGTAGCTTCGCTTGGAATATTCGGACTTACCTTAATAATCTGAATAGCCAATTCTTTGATAGATTCTAAAATTGCTAAAAATTCAGAATCATCACTATCGGGTCTGTCTTCAGCAAAATCTTTGATTAATGCTGATAGATAAGGTTCTTCAGAAGTTATGGATTCGATTTCGAAACGTTTTTTTCCTTGTAAAATTACGGTAGTAGTTCCATCAGGCATTTTTAATACTCGTAAAATACGAGCAACCGTACCAATAGAATTAATATCTTCTTTAGTAGGATCTTCAATTTCTTCATCCTTTTGAGCTACAACACCTATTATTTTCCCACCAGCATTAGCATCATCAATCAATTTAATCGATTTATCCCTTCCCGCTGTAATAGGAATCACAACACCTGGAAACAAAACCATGTTTCGCAACGGAAGAATTGGCAACGATTCAGGAAGCTCTTCCTTCATCATTTCCTCTTCGTCTTCTGGTGTTAATAAAGGTATTAATTCCGCTTCTGAATCGAATTCTTGTTGTGACAGATTGTCAATAGTAAGTATTTTATGTTTTGACATGGTATAATTTAAGTCTTTTTGTCATTAAAAAATTAAAACATCTAATAACAAAGTTAATATTTGGATGTTTTACAATACTGAAAATCAATCAATAACATAAAACACAGCATTATTTAATTCTTATAAGTCAATCTTTGTGCCATAAAGCCTAATAAACTGAATTGCCCTCAAAAAGCAAATTACTTATTTGAGGGCAATTAATAACATTTATTGGATTAAAACTAATACTCTACATCAAAATTGCCTTCAGTTATTATAAATGGTGTTACTCCATTAGTAGTAAATTGAAACGTTCCTTTGATTCTATCATTTGTGTTAGAAGTAATTGTAACACTACCAGAAACAGCTTTGTACTCATCGTTTATATCTTCAAAATAGCCCTGAACATCAGCTCCTACCGTATTTTCAATAGTGTGACTTCCGGTTCCTAAGGTGTTTTTTATAGCAATTGACAAATTATTAAAATTAGCATCTAATGCACCAATAGTTATAAAATCATTAATTTCGGAAGTAAAAATATCAGTAGCAACAAAATTAACGCCACCTACTTTTGCAGTAAAAAGATCATTTGTCTCTTCCTGAGTACTATATGGAATGTCTTTAAATACACCATTTGTAAACTGTATAGCTGGTTTAGGATTATCCAGATCTGTCCAATATCCTTTAAACTGAAAAGTTCCTGATATGGTTTTGGTTGTCGTATTTATACTTGTAATGATTACTGAACCCGTGTTCTCTGTTGGATTATCTTCATTTATAGCCCAATAGCCATATTCTGAACCTGCTGGTGTATAAGCCACAAGATTCACGTTGGCTGCATAAGTCCCTACAGTATTTCCCTCTATCATAATTCCAAAGGCCTCCCCTTTAGAATTAATTGCTGCAATTTCGATAAAATTTCCTGAAATTATAGCTTGAGTTTCTTTTGCTGTCCATGTATTACCGCTAAAATCAGCTTTAAAAACACCTGAAGCCACATTTCCACCTGAATCAGGATCTGGTTCAACAGTACCGTCTACAGGTTCATAAGTACAAGATGTAATTAATGTAACTAAAAACAATATGGCGAATTGTATTTTACCTTTAAATATTCTCATAAATCGGAGTTTTTTATATTACCTCCAAATATAAATTTTTATTTTATTTTTCCTACTATTTCTTAGGCACTTTTCTTAACAAAAGAACTCCAACAATAAAGAAAATAGCTAAAAATACAATTGCAAATCTTGGACTTCCAGTAATTTGGTCGATAATTCCATAAACAAGCATTCCTATTACGATTCCGATTTTTTCGGCTACATCATAAAAACTAAAAAAAGATGCTGTGTCCTGTGTTTCTGGTAATAATTTAGAATAAGTAGAACGAGATAAAGACTGAATTCCTCCCATAACTAAACCGACCAAAGCAGCCATGATATAAAAATGTAATGGTAATTTTATGAAATAAGCCGCTACACACAATACAATCCAAAAACAATTTATAAAAATTAAGGTTGTAATATTTCCGTATTTAACAGAAGCCTTTGATGTTAAGATAGCGCCTAAAACAGCTACTAATTGAATTAGCAAAATACAAGTTATCAATCCTGTAGTTGCAGCTCCTTCAGATTCCCATTCTATTTCTTGTTCTCCAAAATAGGTTGCCACAAGCATTACCGTTTGCACAGCCATACTGTACACAAAAAAACTTGTCAAATATTTTTTTAAAACAATGTTTTCTTCAAGTGAAATCCAAACTTTTTTAAGCTCTTTAAAGCCATTAAAAAGGATTGCTGTGGTAACTTTTTGAGAATTTGTATTCCCTTTTGGTAAATGATAATAGGTATATTGACTAAAAACAATCCACCAAATCCCAACCATCACAAAGGAATATCGCATTTGCATAATTTTCTCCTCATCTGGTGATGATAAAATCAACACTAAACTTATTACTAAAAGAATAACACTCCCAATGTATCCTAAAGAATATCCTTTAGCACTTATAGCATCCTGTTGCTCTACAAAAGCAATGTCTGGCAGATACGAATTATAAAAAACTAAACTTCCCCAAAAGCCTATTAATCCAAAAAAATAAAAGAGCAAACTAATATAAATATGTTCTAAGCTGAACCAATACAATCCAATACAAGATAAAGCACCCAGGTAGCAAAAAAACTTCATAAAAAACTTTTTGTTACCCACATAATCAGCAATTCCAGACAAAAGAGGCGATATAAACGCTACCACTAAAAAAGCGGCAGCTGTAACAAAACTAATTAAAGCTGAGTTTTTAATCTCAGTTCCAAAAACATGAATGTACGATTGGTCCTCACTAAACAAAGCCATATAGAAAAGTGGAAAAACTGCCGAAGCAATAACCAAACTATAAACTGAATTTGCCCAATCATAAAATACCCAAGCGTTCAACAATTTTTTATCTCCTTTTTGCAATTGATTCATATCTCTTAATTTTTTTGACGAATTTATTGTTTTTTTAAACAGTTACCATTCAAAACAAATAAAAATATTGTTACTAAAAAAGCATAAAAAAAGCCAATTCGTTTGAATTGGCTTATAAAAGAGTTTTTCTATTTTTATTTAAATGTTACACCAAATTTAGCTGCAACAGCCTTAGCTTCTGGAATCATAGCTTTTAAGTTAGCAATTCTGGTAGCATCAGACGGGTGTGTACTCAACATTTCGGCTGGAGCTCCACCTCCTGAATTAGCTGACATTCTTGTCCAAAAATTAATCGCTTCTTCTGGATTATATCCTGCAATTGCCATTAAAACTAAACCAATTTTATCAGCCTCAGTTTCATGACTTCTACTAAAAGGAAGCATTACTCCTACCTGAGAACCTATTCCGTAATATTGTTGCCACATTTGTTGCTTTTCGGCACTTTGGCTTCCTGTTGCAGCAGCAACTCCAGCAGCACCTAAAGTTTGCAATTGCGAAGCACTCATACGTTGCGCTCCATGATTAGCAAGAGCGTGAGAAACCTCGTGCCCCATTACAGTAGCTAAACCAGCATCGTTTTTAGTAACAGGTAAAATTCCTGTATAAACTACAATTTTACCACCAGGCATACACCAGGCATTTACTTCTTTATTATCAACTAATTTGTATTCCCATTGATAACCGTTTAAATAATCAGTTTGTCCTAGAGAAGCTAGATAACGTTCGGCAGCTACTTTTATTTTAATTCCTACTGATTCTACCTTCTTAGCATCTGCAGTTCCTGCAACAACTTTATTTGCCTTTAAAAAAGTTCCATATTCTTGAAAAGAAGAAGGAAACAATTCGCTATTAGAAACAAAATTTAATGTTCTTTTTCCAGTTAATGGATTCGTTGCACATGAATACATCAAACCTAAGCTTGCAATTCCTATAAGTACTAAATTCTTTTTCATAATTGTTAAATTTATCAAAACAAAAATACAATTATTATTAACTATAACTTTATAAAATTAATTACAATTGTATCAATATTTAAATTTTTTATCCAATGAAATGCAAGACATTAAAATCCTTAGGAACAATTAAATATTGATTTTCTTTAAATTCTTTAGCATCAAAAACAATCTCTACGTTATCAATTTCTACAATCTTAACCTCAAATGGTAGTCCAATAAAATTAATTTTATAGTTAGAATAATTAGTATCGTACTTTCCTTCTTTGTGCAATTGAATATTTAATTCCTTTTCTTTTCCAGTCAATTGGAAAGACAAAAAGCTAAACCTTCCTTTTTTGTAATCATAACCATCTTGCGCATCTTCATACACTACTGATTTTTCTTTTCCTTCTTTATAATAAACGTCAAGAGTTAATTCGTCAAACTCTAATTCGCCTACATATTGTTGAACTGGATATTTAGGAATAATAGCTCCTGCTTTAACAAAAACAGGAATTTCATCAAATTTGGTATCCACCCACATTTCTTTTCCTCCTTTTACTAAACAATTAGTCCAGTAATTATACCATTCGCCACGCGGAACATACATTCTTCTTCCTAAAGCATTAGGCTCTAAAATAGGGCAAACTAAGATTTGGTTTCCAAAAATAAATTCATCGTTTCTATAATGCGTTTGAATATCTTCTTGATCGAAATATACCAAAGGTTTTAACATTGGCGTACCTTCTTCAATATATTGCCAGAACATGGTGTACAAGTAAGGTAATAATTGGTAACGAAGATTAACAAATTTTCGAGTAATATCAATCACTTCTTCGTCAAAAGCCCAAGGTTCTTGATTTCCGTGATCTCCAGAAGAGTGCGTTCTACAAAACGGATGAAAAACACCTAACTGAATCCATCTTGCGTACAATTCACCTGTTGGTTGTTCCGCAAAACCTCCAATATCAGAACCCGTAAAGCCCATACCTGAAATTGACATTCTTTGTACCTGAATATTAGCAATCCAAAGATGTTCCCAAGTAGCTACATTATCTCCTGTCCAAGACGAAGTATAACGTTGTGCTCCAGAATAAGCCGATCGGGTGATAATGAATGGTCTTTTTGGATAAGCAAAACGTTTTACACCATGATAAGTGGCTCTTGCCATTTGCATTCCATAAATGTTATGCGCTTTTCTATGGCTGCATGGATTTCCATCATAATTATGACGAACATCATTAGGAAATGTTTTATTAGGCACTTCCATTACAGCAGGTTCGTTCATGTCATTCCACACTCCTTTAACTCCAATATCTGAAATTAATTCTTTAAATAATCCAGCCCACCACTCTCTTACTTCGGGATTTGTATAATCTGGAAAATTACATTCTCCTGGCCAAACTTTTCCTTTCATATAAGGACCATCGGCTCTTTTGCAAAAATAATCATTTGCTAAAGCTTCTTTATAAACCGAATATTCTTTGTCAATTTTAATCCCTGGATCAATAATAACAATGGTTTTAAATCCGTCAGCGGCTAGTTCAGAAACCATTCGTTTAGGATCTGGAAAATATTCTTTGTTCCAAGTAAAACACCTGAAACCTTCCATGTAATCAATATCCAAATAAATAGCATCACAAGGAATTTGTAATTCTCTAAATTTAGCTGCTACTTCTTTTACATTACTTTCTGGATAATAACTCCATTTACATTGATGATAACCCAATGCCCACAATGGTGGCAATTCAGGTTTTCCAGTTAAATCAGTATACGATGTAACTACATCTTGCATTTTAGGTCCGTAGAAAAAGTAATAATTCATTTCTCCACCATCCGACCAAAAACTGGTAACATTTCTTCTTTCGTGGCAAAAATCAAAGAAAGTTCTAAAAGTATTATCGAAGAAAATACCATAAGCCTGTTTATGATGTAATCCAATATAAAAAGGAACTACTTTATACAATGGCTCCTGCTCTTTTTGAAAAGCATATTGATCGGTTGCAAAATTCTCTACTCTTTTCCCTTTAAGGTTCATTTGAGTAGCCTTATCGCCTAAACCATAAAAACATTCTCCATCTCTGGAAGCCTTACTCATTTTTACGATATTTCCTCCAAATTCGTATGATTCTTCCCAGTGAAACCCTAATTCATCTTCAAGCAGCACATTGCCTTTTAAATCATAAATAGAAGATCTTAAATCGGTTTTTTGAATTTTACAAATAATCTTGTTAGTTGCAATTTGAAAATAAGTCTCTTTTTCGGTAACTTCTAAATGATTGTATCCATGAGAATGGCTTTTATCAATAGCGTAAGAGAAATCGTTGCTAAAATAGCCTTTAGTTGTAAAACGAAAACGAATTAAACTATCTCTTAAAACTGTAAGTTTTAAAATTACGCTATTATCAGTATGAAAATAGACTGAATCAACATCATGCGTATAAGAAACTATTTTTGATGGGTATAAATCCCCTTTGTATTCTAATTCTGTATTTGTAATCATGCCTATTCAATTTTGATTTATACTGTACTCACTCTCTCAAACTTACAAAAAATCTTTTTTATAAATAAATAATAATATTTTTATTCACGAAATCGATATAGTTGACTATTTATCAAAAAAAAGAAGTATTAATGATAAAATTAATACTTCTTTGTAAAATAAAATAGCTTTTATGTAGTGCTGTTTTTGAGATTCAAAATAATTATTTATAAAATTCTAAAAACAGTAACACTTAATGGCGGTAATAATAATTCAACCGAATAATCTCGACCTCCATAAGGCGAGGATTCTATTTTTAAATCGGCTGTATTGAGCACGTTACTTCCATTATATTTTTCTAAATCACTGTTGAATATTTCTTTTAGTTTTCCTTTTTTAGGAACTCCAATTCTATAATTTTTGCGAACTATTTGGGTAAAATTACATACCACAATCAAATCATCATTTGAATTATTTCCTTTTCGAATATAAGAAATAACCGCATTTTGATGATCTGAATAATTAATCCACTCAAAACCTTCTGGACTAAATTGCTTTTGGTGCAAAGCCGGTTCTGATTTGTACAACTTATTCAAATCTTTAATTAATTCTTTCACTCCATTATGGACTGGATATTGCAATAAATGCCAGTCTAAACTTTCTTGAAAATTCCATTCAGCCATTTGACCAAATTCACCTCCCATAAAAAGTAAGTTTGTTCCTGGATGGGTAAACATATAACTGTACAGTAAACGCAAATTGGCAAATTTTTGCCATTCGTCACCTGGCATACGGTCAGCTATGGATTTTTTACCATACACCACTTCGTCATGAGACAAAGGCAACATAAAGTTTTCGGTAAAAGCATAAGTCATAGAAAAAGTCAAATCGTTTTGATGGTATTTTCTATATACTGTATCTTTTTGAAAATATTTCAAAGTATCGTGCATCCATCCCATCATCCATTTCATGCCAAAACCAAGTCCACCTACATCTGTAGGTCTGGAAACCATTGGAAAAGAGGTACTTTCCTCAGCAATAGTTTGAACTCCTTCAAAATTAGAATAAACAACTTCATTGAATTCCTTTAAAAAACTAATAGTATCCAGATTTTCTCTTCCTCCAAAAATATTTGCTTCCCATTCTCCATCATTTCTCGAATAATCCAAATACAGCATCGAAGCTACAGCATCCACTCTTAAAGCATCAACATGATAATGGTGTAGCCAAAATAAAGCATTACTAATTAAAAAAGAACGCACTTCGTTTCTTCCATAATTAAATACTAAACTTTTCCAATCTGGGTGATAGCCTTTTCGTCTATCGGGATGTTCGTATAGATTTGATCCATCAAAATAACCTAATCCGTGAGCGTCATCTGGGAAATGTGAAGGCACCCAATCCAGAATAACTCCAATACCGGCTTGATGCAATTTATCTACCAAGACCATAAAGTCTTGCGGATTTCCAAAACGGGAAGTTGGCGCAAAATAACCAACTAATTGGTATCCCCATGAAGGATCATAAGGATATTCCATAATAGGCATAAACTCAACATGAGTAAATCCCATTTCTTTAACATAACTAACTAATTCTTCAGCAAATTCCAAATAGGTTAAAAAACGATTTCCTTCGCCGCGTTTCCAAGATCCTAAATGAACTTCGTAAACTGAATAGGGTTTGTCTAAATCATTATGCTCTTTTCGGGTTTTCATCCAGTTAGAATCATCCCATTTATGATTTAAATCCCAAACTACTGAAGCTGTATGTGGCGGTTTTTCGCAATAAAAAGCAAACGGATCGGCTTTTTCAGTAACTAAACCTCCATTATTTGATAAAATTTTATATTTATAAGTAGTGCCTTTTTCTATATTAGGAATAAAACCTTCCCAAATACCTGAAGAATCCCAACGTACATTTAGCTCATGTTCTCCTTGTGTCCAGAAATTAAAATCCCCAACAACAGAAACAGAATGAGCAGTTGGAGCCCAAACAGCAAAATAAACACCTTGCACACCATTTAATTCTATTAAATGAGCCCCTAACTTTTCGTATAATCTAAAATGTTTTCCAGCTTTGAATAAGCTAATATCAAAATCAGTAAAAAGGGAATGCGAAATAACTTTACTCATAGTATTATTGGTATAATTCTAAATCTTATAAAATAGAATATTGATATAAAAAACAGTTTATTTAACTTATTCAATTCTAAAATTATCAGGTAAAGTCACACCTTTTTTAATAACTACAATTCCATCTTTTATGGCATACAAATCAGTTGTAGCATTTTCTAAATGTGTACCACCATTAATATAAACATTATTTCCTATTCGGCAATTTTTATCCACTAAAGCATTGTTAATATAGCAACCTTCACCTATTCCAACTAATATTTTATTGTTTTTAGTATCTACTTCCATATCTTCAATACTTTGATAGAAGTCATTCCCCATTACATAAGTATTCTTAACAACTGAATCTTTACCTATTCTAGAACGAATTCCAATAACCGAATGCACTATTTCTTTAGCATTTAAAATACAACCTTCAGAAATTAAAGATTTATCTACCATTGTATTTTTAAACTTTGATGGAGGCAACATTCTAGGTCTTGTATAGATTTTGTTGACATCATCAAATAAGTTAAACTTAGGCACATCTTCTGTTAGTCCAATATTAGCTTCAAAGAAAGAATCAATGTTTCCAATATCTGTCCAATATCCTTCATATTGATAACTTAGTATTTTTTTATCACCAACAGCTTGTGGAATAATTTCTTTTCCAAAATCTTTAGTATCAGGATTAGCCATTAAATCTACCAAAAGCTGTTTGTTAAAGATATAAATACCCATTGAAGCCAGGTAATTTTTACCCTCTGCTTTCATTTCTGCACTCACATCCGATTCCCAGTCTGGTAGTAATTCTTTGGCAGGTTTCTCTATAAAGGATTCTATACAACTATCACTATTTGTCTTTAATATTCCAAATTCAGGTGCGTCTTTAGCATTAACCGGCAATGTAGCAATGGTAATATCAGCATCTTTTTTAATATGTTCTTCAAGCATATCGTTAAAATCCATTTGATACAATTGGTCACCCGATAAAATCAAAGCATAATCAAAATTATGATTCAAAAAATGAGGCATACATTGTCTCACAGCATCAGCAGTTCCTTGAAACCAAGTTGGATTATCAGGAGTTTGTTCAGCAGCTAAAATATCTACAAAAGCCTGACTAAAAGCACTAAAAACATAAGTATTCTTGATGTGTGCATTAAGCGAAGCCGAATTAAATTGTGTCAATACAAACATTCTATAAATATCTGAATTCATACAATTTGAAATTGGAATATCAACCAATCTATATTTACCTCCAACTGGTACTGCTGGTTTTGATCTACTTTCTGTCAATGGATACAATCTAGATCCCTGTCCTCCTCCTAAGATTATAGCAATAACATTTTTTCTTTTTGCCTTCATATTTTGTTAAGTATTAAGTTGTACATTTCTATATATTCCTGACTGGCTTTTTCCCAAGAATGATCCGTGCTCATTCCTATTTTTCTAATTTTATTTAAATGCTCTTTATCATCGTACAAACTCACTGCTCTTTGGATAGAATAACAAATATCACCCACTGAAGATTGATCATGACAAATTCCATTTCCATCGTCACCAAAATCAACTACTGTATCTTTCAATCCTCCTGTTCTTCTTACAATAGGAATAGTTCCGTATCTTAAAGAATACATTTGATTTAATCCACAAGGTTCTACTCTTGATGGCATCATCAAAAAGTCGGCTCCAGCATAAATTAAATGAGCCAGTTCTTCATTGTAACCAATAAAAGTATTGTAATTCCCTTTATAATCAGCCAGTAAGCTGTTTAGTTGATTTTCGATTTGACTATTTCCCGAACCTAAAATCAAAATATTAATTTCTTTATAATTTTCAGACAACGCTAAAGCAGAAGCCTGAGGTAACAAATCCCCACCTTTTTCATCCCACAATCGACCTATAAAACTGAACAACGGTTTTGTAGGATCTAAATTGAAAAGAGTACAAAGTATATCTTTATTCTGCTGCTTTCCTTTTTCGAAATTTTGGATAGAATAATTTTTTTCCAACATTTTATCTTTCGCTGGATCCCAAACTTGGGTATCAATTCCGTTTAATATCCCTTTAGATTTATATCTTACAAGATTAAACAACGACTCTAAACCGTTAGCAAAATAATTTATTTCATCCAAATAACTTGGAGAAACAGTAGTAACTGCCGAAGCACATTTTACACCTACTGCTAATGAATTAATTTGATGACTCCATTCTAAAATTTTCACATGAGTCAAATCAAATTCAGGAAAATAACTTAATTTATCAAAACTAAATTGCCCTTGATACAATCCATTATGTATGGTAATCATAGATGGTGTATTGAATATCTTATGGTATTTATGGCAATATTGCATCATAAAAGGAATCAAACCCGTATGATGATCATGACAATTAATTACATCAGGCATTGTTGATCTTCCAATTATCCAATCTAAAGTAGCAATTTGAAAAGACATAAATCGCTCTATATCATCCTCATAACCATAAACTTCTTTTCTATCAAAAAGTTCTGGGATTTCAATTAGATACAATTCAAAACCTAACTTATCGGTAGTTTCTTTAAGGACACTAAATGGAAAATTAAAATCACCTAATTTAACTGTCCCCCAATGAACACATTCAAAGTCATTTTCATTTCTAAATTTAGTCTCATAACAAGGCATTACAACCCTTAGTTTATGTCCCCAATTGCTTTGGTATTTTGGCAAGGCCCCAACTACATCAGCTAAACCACCAACTTTAGCCACGGGATAACACTCTGCACTAATATGAAATATTTCCATTTATTGATTTAAATTTATTTTAGGTTAAAAAAATACAATCAAAAAAAGTTAAGTTAAATTATAATGAAATCGATACAAACCTCATTAGTTTTAATAATAATATAGATATTA
>NCET01000380.1 GCA_002280815.1 Flavobacteriales bacterium 32-34-25
AATTGATGCCGATGAAAAATTACCTTACACTTCTTTTGGAAATTCCGACGATGTAAAAGTGGGAGAATGGGTTCTGGCAGTAGGAAATCCGTACAACCTTACTTCTACCGTTACGGCTGGAATTGTTTCGGCCAAAGCTAGAAATCTAGGAACTGATGGTATTCAATCTTTTATCCAGACAGACGCTGCGGTAAATCCAGGAAACAGTGGTGGTGCCTTAGTAAATACGCGTGGGGACTTAATTGGAATCAACACTATGATTACTTCTATGACGGGTTCTTATGTAGGTTATTCTTTTGCAGTTCCCTCTAATATTACTCGAAAAATAATCGAAGATATTATGGAATTTGGTAATGTACAACGCGGAATTTTAGGTGTTGAAGGAGGCGAATTAAACTCAACTGCTTCTAAAGAATTAGGCGTAAAACAAACCCAAGGTTTCTACATCAATAATGTTAGAAAAAATACAGGAGCAGACAAATCTGGTTTGCGAAAAGGAGATATTATCGTAAAAATTGACAATCAAAACATTTCTACATACGCTGATCTTTCTGGATATATCAATACCAAAAGACCAAATGATAAAGTAGCCGTAAGCATTATTAGAGATGGTGATACTAAAATTATTCCGGTAACTTTAAGCAAAAATGAATTCTTCAGCGCTGAATTCAAAGGAATGGAATTAGAAAATATTTCAAGTGCTGACAAAAAGAAATTCAACGTTACTTATGGTGTAAAAATCAAATCGATTACTAATGACAACCTAAGTCAATATGCAGATGAATTGACAGGAAATATCATATTAAGCATCGATAACGTGAAAGCAAATGATATTGAAAGTGTTTCAAAACTTTTAAACAATAAAGACGAACGCCAAAGTGTTCGAATTGAAATGATCAATAAAAACGGAGAAATTATTCGAATCATTATCTAGAAAAATTTCTAAAACAAAAATCTTAAAAGCCAGTTTTACACTGGCTTTTATTATGTTAATAACACTGTATTTGAAAAACTTCTTCAAAAAAGAAATACATTTGAACTCATACTAATCCAAAAACAATCACCTTGAAAAAAACAATCTTACTACTACTCGCCTTAATTAGTACTTTTATTTCTTTTGCTCAAAATAGTTATGTTTTTTTTGGCTCCTATAACACTGACAAAAGTACCGAAGGAATTTTTGTTTACCAATTAGATACCATAAATGGAAAATTAAGTAAAATAACTAGCGTGAAAGACGTTCTAAATCCTTCCTATCTTACTTTATCAAATGATGGACAGTTTTTATATGCTTGTACTGATACCCGAACTGCAAATGCAGGCAGTGTCAGTAGTTTTAAATTCGATGCTAAAAATAAAAGCCTGATTTTTTTAAACAGTCAAAACACAAATGGAGAAAACCCAGCCTATCTTTCTTTAGATTACACAGGAAAATGGCTTGTTGCTGCCAATTATACTGGAAGCAGCATCTCGGTATTTCCAATTGTAAAAGACGGAAAAATAAACCCTATAACTCAACACCTTCCTTTTACCGAAGGAAGTATCAATCCTGACAGACAAAAAAGTTCTCACGTACATTCTGTGTTCTTTTCTCCAGACAACAACTATATTTTTTCTCCTGATTTAGGTGCTGATAAAATTAGAATCTTTCCTTTTAATGCTAATAAAAAAGAGCCTTTAGACTCTAAAAATAGTAGTTTTATAAAAAGTACTCCAGGAAGTGGACCAAGGCATTTTGCTTTTCATCCCAATAAAAAATGGGGTTATTCTATTGAAGAAATTACTGGAACAATAAGTGCTTACAGCATTAAAAAAGAAAAAACAAATCTTCTTGAAACCACTAAAATTGAATCTAAAAACGAAACAAAAGATTTTGGAAGTGCTGAAATACTTATTAGTCCGGACGGAAAATTTTTATATGTTTCGAATAGAGGATTAGAAAACAACATTTCTATTTACAACATAAAAAAAGATGGTACTTTAAAAAATGTTGATACCCAATCCAGCTTAGGAATTCACCCTAGAAATTTTGCTATTTCGCCAAGTGGAAAATTTCTTATAGTCGCCAATATGAATAGCGGTGACATTATTGTTTTTAAAAGAAATCTAAAAACAGGTTTACTGGAGAAAGCTAGTGATTTAAAACTTAAAAATATTTCCTGTGTTAAAATCAAAAACATCTAAAAATTCAAACAAAAAAGCGCTACAATAGCGCTTTTTTAATTTTATAATTTCATCCAAATCTATAAAACTCGATTGATTTGAGTTATTCTTTTACTATAATATTCTTCTTTTACTGAAGAAATAATTACTCCATTACCCACTGAAGCGTGAATGAATTTAATCTCTCCATCAGGAGCAACTTCAACAACCATTCCTACATGATTAATTCGGCTACGACCGTTAGTCTTAAAAAAGATTAAGTCCCCTTTTTTAGCTTCTTCATTGTTTATTTTTACACCATATTGCGATTGCTCAAAAGACGTTCTAGGTAAATGAATGTCGAATGCTCCAAAAGTAGTACACATCAAGCCCGAACAATCAAAACCATCTTTAGAAGTTCCTCCTGTTCTATATCGAATACCAATATTTTCAGACGCTGTAGAAATTAATTGATCTACAAAATCATCTCCTTGAAATGAATTTACTTTAAAATCTGATTCAGCATTCACATTCAAAGCTGTATTACTAAAATAATCTTTCGGAGTTGTTTTAACATTCGATTTCAATGTACGAATCGTTAATTTTTCACCCACCAAAAGTCGATTAACAAT
>NCET01000034.1 GCA_002280815.1 Flavobacteriales bacterium 32-34-25
AAATGAATACACAAAAACATTGAGTAATCTTTCAGCAGGAGTATATGAAATTTGTTTTTCTACAGCAAGTATTCCAAATTATGTACAATGTTATGAGGTAAAAATTGAAGAGCCTGAGAAAATAGTGGTGAGTTCTTTTGTGTCTAAAAATTCAAATACAGTTAAGCTTACGATGCGAGGCGCCAGCCAATACAAAGTAACATTAAATGGTGTTGAAGAGCTGGTTACAGGAACTAATTATACGGCTGCCCTAAAAACAGGAACCAATACCATTTCAGTAAGTACTGATTTAGAATGTCAGGGTGCTTTTAACGAAACGATATTCCTGTCAGAAGGGATTCAGTATTTTCCAAATCCAACTTCGGGAGTTGTTCAGGTTTATTTAGCAGGAGAGGATAACGAAGTGAATGTTGCTGTTTTTGATTTGGCAGGAAATCTGATTTCAAAATATGTAAAATCAATTGCGACTAATAGAAATTTCCAATTGGAATTGTCTTCTTATATGGATGGAATGTATCTGATTCAATTAGAAGGAAAAACGATAAGCAAAACATTTAAAATTATAAAAAAATGAAAAAGCCATTAATTTATTTTGTTCTTTCATTGGTAATCTTGACTACTGCTTGCAGTAATGATGATAATAATGAAAAAAGCAGCCCAAAATTAGGAGAACTGTCTTTGACTAGTCCTTTGGATAATTCTACCTGCGAAGGGATTCCTATATCAAGTACTAAAAGCGAAGTAACTTTGGCTTGGGAGCCAACAAGTGATACCGATAGTTATACGTTGACTATAACTAATCTTGAGACAAACAAAGTGGTTCTGGTTAAGAACAATATTGAAACTACTTCGTATAAAGTGACTTTAGATAAAGATGTCCCTTTTTCATGGAAAGTATCTTCTACAGATGATTTGTCTATGGAGTTCAATAATCTTAGCACAGTATGGAAATTTTATGCCTCTGCAGGAGAAAGTGTTGCTAATTATGCTCCGTTTCCAGCAGATTTAATTGCGCCAATTCAGGATAAAGTGGTTACAGCTGTAGATGGTAAAATTACTTTAAAATGGATGGGATCTGATACAGATAGTAATGGGTTAAAATATACTGTTTATCTTGATAAGGTAGATGGTAAACAAACTCCTGTAACGGCATTGACTAATATATCAGATACACAAATTAGTGTTCCAGTAACTAGTGGAGTTTATTATTGGAGAATTAAAACCTCTGATAGTAACAGTAGTTCATTTTCTCAAATAGTGAGTTTTACGGTCAATTAATTGGTTTTAAAATAGTGTTTTTTATTAGATTACATAGCCTGATTTTTTCAGGCTATGTTTTTTTATAGAGCATACAAAAATATAGTTTTTTGTAACTAATTGTTTTTGGGGTAATATGTAATTAAAAGTTGCTTTTTTTATGTTTTATGTAAAATAAAATGATTTTTTTAAAAATACTGTCACCCTAAAATACTTTTTTAATAACATAACTTTAACATACAAATATTTATATGAACTCAAGTCCAAATTTGGTTAATGTCCTAAGGGAAATAGTAAGTAATGGAAGTGCTGATGCTTCTAAAATTGCCTTGTTGACTCAAGAGGAGCAAGAATTAATAAAAGAACTTCAGGAAGATCATTTGCTTGGAGAAGCTTTGTTGTATATAGAATCTATTGATGCTGATAAAAATTGGGAAGAATTAAAAGAGAGAATAAAAATCAAAAAGAATCCTATCGTAATTAATTGGAGAACTGTTTTTCAATATGCAGCAGTTTTTGTGTGTTTGTTGGGTTTAGTCTATGTTTTTCAAAATAAAACCAATAAGCCAGATAAAATTGTAATACCTGATGATGCGATTCAATTGGTTTTAGAAAACGGAGACATTCAGGTTTTAAGTCCTAATGGCGAAAAACAAATCATTAAAAAAGATGGAGGAGTGGTTGCTTCTCAAAAAGAAAATCAAATTAGTTATACTTCAAATAATTCAATAGATAAATTAGTTTACAACGAAATTAAAATTCCTTATGGAAAAACTTTTGTTGTTACACTTTCTGATGGTACCGTTGTTAATATGAATGCAGGTTCATCTTTAAAATATCCAGTCCAATTTATAAAAGGACACAATAGAGAAGTAGTTTTAGAAGGAGAAGCTTTTTTTGATGTTACCAAAGATAAAAAACATCCCTTTATAGTTAAAACAAGAGGTATGGATGTTAAAGTTTTAGGGACAAAATTCAATGTGAGTTCTTATAAAGAAGAGGCTGATATTAATACCGTTTTGGTTGAAGGATCAGTTAGTTTGTCTAGCGGGGCTAAACCAAATGAGAAAACAATGCTTGTTCCAGGCGAAAAAGGAACTTGGAATAATCAGAAAACAGCAATAGCTGTTGAAAAAGTAGATACCCGAATTTATACAGAGTGGATGACTGGGGAACTTGTTTTTAGAAAAGCAGCTTTTAAAGATATTATCATTAAACTAGAACGCTCTTATAATGTTACAATTGAAAACAATAAAAAAGAACTTTGGGATAAAAAGTTCAATGCCAGTTTTAATAAAAACATAGAAAATATTGATGAGGTCTTGACAGCAATGGGCAAAATTCAAAGTTTTAGCTTCAAGAAAGAAGGAAAACGAATAACAATAAACTAACTAACTAAAATGAAATAATATATGAAATGAGAGTGTAATTTTTTTTAAGAAAGAAATACATGAAAAAAAATCGGAAAATAGTACCAGTATTTCCCGATTTAGTAATGTGTTTTCAAACGACGTGTAGAAATCAAATCATTTAAAAAACAACCAAAATTATGAAAAAAATAATTAACGGGAGATGGCTCAGTCCGTATTTGCCTAAAATTAGCCTAAAAATGAAACTAACCACGCTATTATTGATACTTTCTTTGGTAAGAATCCAAGCAAGTACTTACTCGCAAAACACAAAGTTGACATTAAATGTGAACAATACTTCTGTAGAGCAGCTTTTTAATAAAATCGAGTCCGTTTCAGAGTATCGATTTTTATTTGAAAGCAATCTGATTGATTTAGACCGAAAGGTTTCTGTTAATGTTGAGAAAAAGAAAATTGTTGAAATTCTAGAAAAAGTATTCAAAGGCACTGATATAGTTTACACTATAAATGATCGCCAGATACTATTAGTAAAAAAGAAAGAACCCACAACAGCAGTAGCAACCAATACAGTTGCAAAAATAGTTGCGGATCAGGATGTTCAGGTTTCTGGAACTGTAAAAGATGCTCAAGGAATGCCTATTCCTGGAGTAAATATTATAGAAAAAGGAACTAAAAATGGAATCCAAACTGATTTTGATGGAAAATTCTCTATCCGTGTAAGTGGTCCCAATAGTGAATTGGTCTTTTCATTTATAGGCTATGAAACTTTATCAAAAGTAGTTGGACAAAATAAAACTTTAAACATTGTTTTAAAGGATGAAAGTTCAACATTGAACGAAGTCGTGGTAATTGGTTATGGAACTGCTAAAAAAGGCGATTTAACAGGTTCTGTTGTCTCAGTTTCAGGTGAAGATTTGAAAAAAACCAATATGAATAACGTTGCCGAAACTTTAACGGGACGTGTAGCAGGGGTTCAAGTAACTTCTTCTGAAGGTTCTCCGGATGCTGCAATTAATATTAGAATTAGAGGAGGAGGTTCCTTAACTCAGGATGCGTCTCCATTAATCATTGTAGATGGTTTTCCAATAGCTAATCTAAATGATATTGCGCCCTCAGATATAGAAAGTATTACTGTTTTAAAAGATGCTTCTTCTACCGCAATTTACGGTTCCAGAGGAGCTAATGGGGTTATTCTTGTAACTACTAAAAAAGGAAAAGACGGTAAAATGTCGGTTACATTCAATTCTTTTTATGGATTTAAAAAGATTGCTAACACAATTGATGTTTTAAATCCGGAAGAATATGCGAGATTACAATACGAATATGTGAATCGTTTTGAAGAAGATGATACTTCGTACCAACAATATTTTGGACAATGGGCTGATCGTGACCTTTATGCAGGAATGAAAGGCAATAATTGGCAAAAACAAGTTTATGGTCGTTTGGGAGAAACCAGAAGCCGTGATTTAGGTATTCGCGGCGGGACTGAAAAAATGAATTTTAATTTCAATTATGCTCATATTGATGAAAAAACTATTATGATTGGTTCTGAATACAAAAGAAATAATTTATCTATGGCTTTAAAAAGCAAAGCTACAGATAAAATTGATTTGTCTTTCACGGTGCGTTATTCGGATACTGAAATTAAAGGTGGAGGAACAAATGAGCAAAACGCAAAATCTGTTTCGGCCGATGCCCGTTTGCGTAATAGTGTGGCTTATGCACCAATTCCTTTAGAAGGTTTAACTTCAGATAATACAGATGAGGCCGATGCCAGTTTCTTAGTACATCCTTTTGTAGCAGCAGCTGATAATGACCGTTTGCAATTAAGAAAAAACTTCAATGTTTTAGGAGGAATATCCTATAAAATTTTACCGGGACTTCAATTAGGTTCTGATATAGGGTTAGATAATTATTATGACCAGAATTATCGTTTTTATGGACGCTCAACTTTTTATGTAAGAAATCAGGTAGCAGCAGAAAATCAAGGAAAACCAGCTCTTGCATTGTCTGATAGAAAAAATGTTACATTTAGAATTGCTAATACAGCTAATTATGATTTCAAAAACGTATTAGGAGAAGATCATAGTTTAAAAGTACTAGCCGGTCAGGAATTAATAAAAATAAATAGTACTGAATTAACTAGTGAAATTCATGCTTTTCCTCTGTTTTTTGATTTTCAAAGTGCCAAAAATCTTTCTTCTCAGGGAGATGCGCAGTTTACACAAACTACTTATGCTCCAGAGGATAAATTATTATCGTTTTTTGGTCGTTTAAATTACGATTATAAAAATCGTTATTTATTTACTGCAACCTACCGTGCCGATGGCTCCAGTAAGTTTTTAGGAAATAATCGTTGGGGGTATTTTCCATCAGCCGCTGTGGCTTGGAAACTTTCTGAAGAAGATTTTCTAAAAAATGCTTCTTGGCTAAAATTATTGAAATTAAGAGCCAGTTATGGTCAGGCTGGAAATAATAACATTCCTGTTGGGCAAACTACTCTATTGTTTAATCCTAATGTCACAACATGGGTTGAAGGAGTTTCTAGTTTTTGGGCTCCGTCAAAAACAATGCCTAATCCAGACTTAAAATGGGAAACTACTATTACTCAAAACTTCGGTTTGGATTATGAGTTGTTTAACGGCAAAGTTATTGGTAGCGTTGAAGCTTATAAAAATATCACTAGAGATTTGTTAATTAATTTTATTGTTCCAGGTAGTGGTTATGATACACAGTATAGAAACATGGGAGAAACTCAAAATACAGGTATTGAGGCTTCATTAAATCTGAACATTATCAATAAACCTAATTATGGTTTGAGTCTTTCCATGAATTTCGGAATGAATAAAAACCGTATCAATTCATTAGGAGTAATGGATGATTTTTTTGAATCAACAAATTGGGCTTCTACAGCGTTTGCAAATGATTATGCAGTAAGAGTTGGACAACCTTTAGGAATAATGTACGGTTATAAAAATGATGGACGTTATGAGGTATCTGATTTTGACTATAATGGTACAAGTTACACTTTGAAAGCAGGGGTTGCTAATACTACACTTCTAGGTACTCTTGCTCCGGGGGTAATGAAATTAAAGGATGTTAATGGTGATGAAGTAGTTGATGCAAAAGATCAAACTATTATAGGTAATGCTAATCCTAAACATACGGGAGGTTTTGTATTAAATGCTAATGCCTATGGTTTTGATTTATCGGCAGCTTTCAATTACAGTTTTGGTAATGATATTTATAATGCCAATAAAATAGAGTATAGTACAGCAACTGAAAATACACAGTATAGAAATTTAAGTACTTTGATGGCTTCTGATAACCGATGGACTAATTTGAATGCAGCAGGAGAAATTGTTACTGATCCAGCCGAATTAGAGGCTTTGAATGCTAATACTACTATGTGGTCTCCATTCATGAGAAATTATGTGTTTAGTGATTGGGCTGTAGAAGATGGCTCTTTCTTACGTTTAAATACACTTTCATTGGGTTACACCATACCAGCAGATGCACTTTCTAAATATGGTATTACTAAATTAAGATTTTATGCAACGGCTAATAATGTATTTGTTATTACAAAATATTCAGGTTTAGATCCAGAGGTTTCTACTATTAGAAGAACACCTCTTACACCAGGAGTGGATTTTGCACCATTCCCTAGAAGCAGACAAGTTTCTTTAGGTTTAAATCTTAATTTTTAATTTTTGAAAAATGAAAAAAGTACTTTTATATATATCAATAATTACAGTTGGATTTTTAAGTTCATGTAATTCGGATGATTTTTTGGATGCTCCAGCAAAATCAACTTTAGATGAATCGGTTATCTTTTCTAATGCAGGTTTGGCTAAAGGAGCTGTAGATGGAATTAAAGTTCCATTTGGAGAGACTAATTCTTACCGTGGACGTTTTTTGCCATGGTATGGTTTGAATACGGATGTGGAGTGGTTTAATACTTCTCAAACCATAAATGCCAACTCAGAATTGTGTAATTACAATACAAAATGGGATAATACAAATATGAATACCACTAACAATGTTTGGGCAATGATGTATTCTGGTATTGAGCGTGCTAATATTTGTATCCGTGGTTTACGCACCTATGGTAATCCACAACCAGGAACTGAAATGGGTTATCTTTTAGGGGAATCCTTAGCATTGAGAGCGGTGTATTATGCTGATTTGTTGAAAGCCTGGGGAGATATTCCTGCGCGTTTTGAACCTATAACTTCGGAAACGATATACATTCCTAAATCAAGCCGTGATGTGATTTACAAACAACTGATTCAGGATTTAGGAGAAGCTGCTGATTTAGTGCCTTGGCCTAATGGAAGTGCAGCTACTTCCAGTGTACATCGAATTAATAAAGCTTTTGTGAAAGCATTACGTGCTCGTTTAGCAATGGCGGCCAGCGGATTGCAGCAATATCCTGATGGAATAAGAAGAAGTAATGATGCCGATCTTTCGGTTAACAAAATGTATAAATTGGCTTTAGATGAATGTAAAGATGTTATGAATAGTGGAACAGCACATCTTGAATCTTCTTTTGAAACCTTATGGAAAAAATACAATCAGGAAGACATAACTGCCGGAGGTGAATCATTATGGCAAATTCCTTTTGCTGATGGTCGTGGTCGTATGTTATTTACTTTTGCGGTTCGCCATAATAGTATTGATCAATTCCAAGCAAATGGTAACAATAGAGGAGGTGCAGCAGGCCCATTGCCTTTTGTGTTTTATGATTACGACAAAGCCGATACTCGTAGAGATGTAACCTGTGTTCCTTATAAATACGGTACAGCGGTTAATGCTGTTTCAAAGCAGGAATTGAATGATTTAGATACCTGGTATTTTGGAAAATACCGTTACGAATGGATGTCTCGTTATGTTACTTCAACTAATGATGATGGAGTAGATAAATTGTATATGCGTTATGCGGAGGTAATTTTAATAGCTGCCGAAGCGGCTAATGAATTAGAAGGCCCTTTAGTTGCGGCACCCTATTTGAAAGAAATTAGAAGAAGAGCTTTCCCATTAGCATCTCATGCAATTATGGTTGATGCTTATGTAAATGCTTTAACCTCTAAGGAGGCTATGTTTAATGCTATTGTGGATGAACATAAATTTGAGTTTACGGGAGAAATGGAGCGTAAACAAGCTTTAATTCGTTGGAATTTATTGAAAACAAAATTAGACGAGGCTAAGGTTAAAATGACAAACCTTCAGGCTCGTACAGGCGAATATGCCGATGTGCCTTCAACCTTATATTTTAAAACAGCTGCTGATAATGTTTCTTTGGAGATTTATGGATTAAACCGAGGGGAAACTACTAATCCGGGGGGAGAATATACTGCAAAAACTTGGCTTAAGTTAGAACCACTTAAAATCAGTACACTTTACGATGCTACAATCAATCCAGATACAAGACAGTTTTGGCCTATTTGGCAAGTTTTTATAACTGGTAGTAATAATCAACTAGTAAATGATTACGGATACGGAAATGTAAACTAAAAGCTGTTTTGCTACTGAAAAAATATATTGATGTTGTATTGTATTAATAAGTTTTGGGTAGCAAGATTCATTAAATAAAAAAATTATGAGAAAATTTATAGTTAAAATATTTTTAGCTTCCTTATTGGTTGTAGGGACTCTAATGAGTTGTACGGGTTACAATGAAGATGTAATTGATATGCTGGAGGTCAATAGAGCTTTTGCTCCAATAGAACTTACCGCAACAATCAGAACACAAACCACAGTTGAATTAAATTGGACTCCACGTGATAATGTAGATCATTATGTGGTTGAATTTAGTGCCGATGACCCCAATTTTACTACTATTGCGAAAAGCTTAAATGTGGATGCTTCCGAATTGCCTTTGAGAGTGCAGATGGACGGAGAAACCGTTTATTCTATTAGAGTAAAAGCTATAGTAAATGGTTTAGAAGATTCTAATTGGACTGTTGTTACGGCTACAACACTTACAGAGCAAATTTTTACAGGAATTGTAGATGGTGATATTTTAGGAACTCAGGCTACGCTTCGTTGGATACCAAATAGTAATGTGACTCAAATTACTCTTTCTCCTGGTGATATTACTCGTGTAATTACAGCTCAGGAAAAAATAGATGGTATGGTAACAATAACCGGATTATCGGGTGAAACAGCCTATGCAGCTACTTTGTACAATGGTACAAAAATTAGAGGTGTACTCAATTTTACAACAGGTGTTGATGTAGGAGATGCCACTCTTATAAAACCTACTGATGATTTGTTTCAAAAAATTGCCGATGCAGCATCTGGTGCAGTCTTAGTTTTAGAACCCGGAGATTATACCGCTCAAAAGGGGATCATTACACTTTCAAAATCTATTACCTTAAGAGGTTTGAGAAGTTTTGATAAACCAAAACTAAAAAATGGATTTTTAATTAATAACGGTGCTGCTAATATTAGTTTAATTGATTTAGATTTAGAAGGAGATGGCCCTACTATTGATTCTAATAATGATGTTGTGAAATACAATCAAGCTGGAAATTATACTTCTTTATTAATTAGTGGTTGTACTATTCGTAATTTTAGAAAAGCACTTATTTATGGAGATTTGGACAATTCAGTTGTTAATTCTGTAACTGTAGAGAACTCAGTTGTTACTGATATGTGGTGTAATGGAAGCGATTTTATAGATTTTAGAAAAATGAATGTACTTAATCTTATTGTTAAAACTAGTACATTCAATAATTGTGCAGCAGTTACTTCTGCAGAGCGTGATTTTATCAGAATTGATGCTGCAGGTGCATCTGGCACAGGATTAACCACTAATGTGTTGCTGGAAAATTGTACCATTCATAAAGTAAGTAACATAGCTTCAAGACGCATATTATACGTTCGTTTTTTAAGTAATGTATTAATTGTTCGCAATACTTTGTTTGCTAATACGGCTGCAATCTATTCAAATCAGTCAGGTACGTCTAATCCGACTTTCTTGAATAATAATTATTTTAATTCAACAGGACTTCATACAACGGCAACTAAATTTGATAACTCAGGAACATTTAGCCTTTTAGACCCTGGATTTACAAACGCAGCTACTGGTGATTTTACTATTAGCAATCAAACATTGAAAGATAATCTAATAGGTGATCCTCGTTGGATTGAGTAATCTTCAATATTTTAAATTCAATAAAGAGGTATGCTATTAGCATGCCTCTTTAGTTATAAAAAACGTTTATTTTTTTATTACAGTAAAAATAACAACAGCTTAGCTGTATTAACGAATAATTAATGATGAAAAATATTTTAAAAATATTCCTTTTGCTTGCACTCTTTTCTTGTTCTAAAGATGATGTGAAAGCTTCAAATAATGATGATAATGTTGTTTATGTGTCTTCAATAGGACTGTCAGGTACAGATATAACTACAGGAACAACTTCACAACTTACGGCTACTGTTTCACCATTAGATGCTACATCGAAAACATTGACTTGGAGTTCTTCTGATACTAGTATCGCTACGGTTTCTCCAACGGGTTTAGTTACAGCTCTTAAAAACGGAACGGTAACTATTACTGCTACAGCAGCTGATAAAAACACAGTTAAAGCTACAAAAACGATAACAATTTCGTCTTTTGCTACTGCGCCAACCTATACTTATACCGTTTCTAATACAACAGAATTACTTGCGGCTTTAATCAAAGTTAAGGCTGGAGAAACTGTTTTTCTCAACGGCGGTACCTATGTTATGAATACGAGAATTAACTTAACTGCTTCGGGAACTTCGGGCAATGAAATTACTATTTTAGGCCAAATGGATGGTACTCGTGCCAAACTAGATTTTTCATCAATAGGAGAAGGTTCTTCTAATCAGGGAATTGTAGTTTCTGGAAATTACATTCATATTAAAGCCATTGATGTTTATAAAGCCGGAGACAATGGTATGCAGATTAAAGGAAGTAATAATACAATAGAGTTTTGTTCTTTTTCAGAATGTTCCGATTCTGGATTACAACTCGATAATGGAGCCTCAAACAACACGATTTTAAATTGTGATTCGTACTTTAACGCCGATTCTAGTCTTGAAAATGCCGATGGTTTTGCCTGTAAGCTAAATGTGGGTACAGGAAATAAATTCATTGGATGTAGAGCATGGCAAAATCTCGATGATGGCTGGGATGGATACCTTCGCGGGGCAGATGATGTTACAACAACTTATACTAATTGCTGGGCTATTAAAAATGGTTATCTTAAAAATGATACTAAGGGAGCAGGTGATGGTAATGGATTCAAAACAGGTGGTAGCGATGATAAATTGCTAAAGCATAATGCTGTTTATAAAAACTGTATTGCCACTGGAAATGTAGCCGATGGATTTGATCACAATAGCAATAGAGGAAATGTTGAAATTTATAACTGTTCAGTCTATAGTAACGGAAACAATTATAATTTTAGTAGCACTAATCCATTAGCAAAACTGACTGTTAAAAACTCATCTGCTATTGGAGCTTATGGTAGCGTTAAAGCAGCTGTTTTAGAGGTAACTAATAATGGCTGGCAAAACGGAATTGTTACGGATGCTACTGATTTTGAAAGTGTAGATAGCAATCAATTAATTCAAGCTCGTAAAACCGATGGAAGTCTACCAGATGTTAGTTTTATGAAACTTACAACAACTAGTGATTTAATTGATAAAGGAATCGCAATAGAAGGAATTCCTTATTTAGGTGTTGCCCCTGATTTAGGAGCATTTGAATTGAAATAATTGTATTTTTTTTTGAATAAAAGCATTAATAAGCCACTGTTTATTAATGCTTTTTTTATATTCATTTTATAGTATTTATTGTTTATACCGATTAGAAATATAAAATAATCCAATTTTCCGATTTTCCGACTCCCTCTCCTTTGGAGAGGGCGGGGGTGAGGTAAAATAAAAAACTGTTTTATATTTTTAATTGGTATTAGTTGTAATTTGTTGTTTCCTTGTCATGAAATGTCAGGGGACTTGAAAATTCATCAAAATTACACCCTTTAGGGCAATGCTATTAAGTTAAGACCTAATTCTGTTAAAAGACTAAGCTATCTGAAAATAGAAAAGCTACCTGCCCGCTGGAGACTCCTCCGAAACAGGGAAAATTACGTGACTTCCCCTCCTTTGGAGGGGTGCCTGAAAGGCGGGGTGGTTTATTGCATTTCTTAACTTAATGACATTGCCCTTTAGGGAAGGGGAAAAAGAAAATTTCTTTGTTAATAAATTTAAGCAGGATCTTATACCAATTATAATTATCAAACAGCCAGAAATTTTCTGGTATAATACCGATATAGTATGAAAATAGTCTGATTTTTATTAGACTATATTGAATACATAATCGGTATTAGTTTAAAATCATTGAAAAACATTTTTATATTCCTAAAATACAACTACTGCTAAAGAGTTGTGTTTTAGGAATATTTTCTTAAATTCATTTTTCGTTAACAACCTAAATAAATTAAAAAAGTACCAATGAAAAATGCAGGTTCGTGTTATAGAAACAAAAACTTAAAAACAATATCGTTTTTGTTTTTTGTTATTTTCTTTCAAAATATAAATGCCCAATACATAAAAGGATTAACCCAAGTAAGAGATACTTCTTTTGCGACAGCGAGTGCTTTCAAAAAGACATTGAAATACCATCCTAATACCACGAGGATTGCTGAAATGAATTTTGAAAATGTAAAGCAAAAAAACAATATCGTTTATTGCAGTTATGGCAAACGCAAAATGAAATTGGATGTTTTTTTTGATAGGAATATCAAGAAAAAACAAACGGCAATCATCATTATTCACGGTGGCGGTTGGCGTTCCGGAAACAGAGAACAACACCATCCGATGGCGCAAAAGTTAGCGAGTTTGGGTTATGTGTGTTTCACTCCGGAATACCGACTTTCAACCGAAGCACTTTTTCCGGCAGCTATTTATGATGTGAAAGCTGCTATTCGTTGGCTTAGAAAAAATGCCAATCAATACAATGTAGATCCAAATCAAATTGTGGCTTTAGGATTCTCCGCTGGTGGAGAAATGGCAGCATTTATGGGAACAACAGGCAATATGCCTCTGTTTGAAGGAGTGGTGACCAATTCTAATGCGCAATCCCAAGTAAATGCAGTGGTGGATATCGATGGAACTTTGTCTTTTGTGCATCCGGAAGGAGGCGAAGGTGATGATAGCAAAAACATTTCTGCGGGAACCTATTGGTTTGGCTATTCGAAAAAAGACAATCCTAAACTTTGGGAAGCAGCTTCGCCTTTGAGTTATGCAAATGCGAATACACCGCCAACATTATTTATTAATAGTTCCGTAGCCCGAATGCACGCTGGACGTGACGATTACAGAAAGGTTTTGGATAAAAATGGCATCTACTCTGAAGTGCATGAATTCGAAAATTCACCACATACTTTTTGTCTTTTCAATCCTTGGTTTGATCCAACGATTCAATATATAGATGGTTTTTTGAAAAAAGTTTTCCCGTCAGTTCGAGTGAATTTTTAGAAAATGCGAATAGCTTTTTCAGAAAATTTGTATCGAGAACCATTTTAGTGAAAAAGTCAGTTCGAGCTGTGATTTTTTATTTTAAAAAGGACAAGATAAAAAGACGTTGCAGTTTCCTCGTCAGTTCGAGTGAATTTTCAGAAAATGCGAATAGCTTTTTCAGAAAATTTGTATCGAGAACCATTTTAGTGAAAAACTTCAGTTCGAGCTGTGATTTTTTATTCTAAAAAGAACAATATAAAATGACGTTGCAGTTTCCCCGTCAGTTCGAGTGAATTTTCAGAAAATGCGAATAGCTTTTTCAGAAAATTTGTATCGAGAACCATTTCAGTAAAAAACGCCATTGATAGC
>NCET01000381.1 GCA_002280815.1 Flavobacteriales bacterium 32-34-25
AACGTTTGGGTCTAATCATTACATCTTTAAAGCCTAATTTTAAATCGGTTTCTATTCGCATAATTATCACTTTTTAGTCGGTTATTGGAAAATAACTTTTGTTTTTCTTAAAAGTAATGAATTTTATGCGAGAATTATGCAATAAAAAAAGAGACTTATCAACGTTATATTAACCATGATAAAAACTACGAAAAGATACATTTAGCTTTTTGATTCTAATCAATATAACCAAACTAAGACTTAACACTAAAAACTATCCGTGAATAGTTTCCCCTTTTCCGTAATTCGAAATAATAGATTCTTCGAATTCCAACCATTCTCTCCAACGTTTTTCTACATCAATTCCTTCGCCATATTTTCGGGCATAAGTAATAAAAGTAGTGTAATGTCCTGCCTCGCTTTCCATTAATTCTCTGTAAAAAACAGCTAATTCTTCGTCCTGAATATTTTCTGAAAGTACTTTAAAACGTTCGCAACTTCTGGCTTCAATCATTGCCGAAAACAACAATCTTTCTACCAAACCAGAAACACGGCTTCCGTTTCCGCTTCTTTTCATGTATTGGTACAATTCGTTTACATAATCGTCTTTGCGCTCGCGTCCTAACTTTAATCCGCGTTTAATGATTAGATTATGAACCTGTTCGAAATGATCGATTTCTTCTTTGGCTAAAGCCAATAAATCTTTCACCAAATCCTGGTGTTCTGAATTATTGGTAATAATAGTTATCGCGTTGGTCGCTGCTTTTTGTTCGCACCAGGCGTGGTCGGTCAAGATTTCCTCTATGTTTTTCTCTACAATATTTACCCATCTTGGGTCGGTTGGTAATTGTAATCGTAATACGCCCATTATTTTTAGTTTAGAGTTTAAATTGTTTAAAGTTTATGGTTGTATAAAATGAAAAAGGTTTAAAGTTCAAAATAATGCTATACTTTTCAGTAAATCCAAAACTTTAAACCTTAAACCTTAAACTTTGAACAAAAGTTTATTAGAAAACGAAAATCGCTCTTTCGCTCATCATTTCGTTTACTTCTTCAGCTACTTCTTCGATAACATCTTCGTTAGTATGATTTGTCAAAACTTTGTCAATCATAGCAACAATAGTTTCCATATCTTCTTCAACTAAACCACGAGTTGTAACTGCAGCAGTTCCTACACGGATACCAGAAGTTACAAATGGAGATTTATCATCAAATGGAACCATGTTTTTATTTACAGTGATTTCTGCTTTTACCAAAGCATTTTCAGCTTCTTTTCCAGAAATCCCTTTGTTTCTTAAGTCAATTAACATCATGTGGTTATCAGTACCTCCAGAGATAATATCGTATCCTCTTTTTACAAAAGCATCAGCCATTGCATTAGCATTCTTTTGCAATTGACGAGCATAAGTAAAGAATTCATCTTGCAAAGCTTCACCAAAAGCAACCGCTTTAGCAGCGATAATGTGCATTAATGGTCCACCTTGGTTTCCAGGGAAAACAGCTAAGTCTAATAAAGAAGACATCATTCTGATTTCACCTTTTGGAGTAGTTAATCCCCATGGGTTTTCGAAATCTTTCCCCATCAAAATCAAACCACCTCTTGGTCCACGTAATGTTTTGTGAGTTGTAGTAGTTACGATATGACAGTGAGGAATTGGATCATTCATTAATCCTTTAGCAATTAATCCAGCTGGGTGAGAAATATCAGCCATTAAAATTGCACCAACGCTATCAGCAATTACTCTAAAACGCTCAAAATCCATATCACGAGAATAAGCCGAAGCTCCAGCGATGATTAATTTTGGTTGCTCTTTAGTTGCAATTTCTTGGATTTTATCATAGTTCAAACGACCTGTTTCTTTTTCAACACCATAGAAAACTGGATTGTAAACACGTCCTGAAAAGTTTACTGGAGAACCGTGAGTCAAGTGACCACCGTGAGATAAATCAAAACCTAAAATTTTGTCACCAGGCTTCAAACAAGCATGAAACACTGATGCATTAGCCTGAGAACCTGAGTGCGGCTGAACGTTAGCATACGCAGCACCAAACAATTCTTTAGCTCTATCAATTGCAATTTGCTCAATAACATCTACTACTTCACAACCTCCATAGTATCTTTTACCAGGATATCCTTCTGCATATTTATTTGTCAAAACTGAACCAGCAGCTTCTATTACTTCATCACTTACAAAGTTCTCAGAAGCAATAAGTTCTAAGCCGTGTATTTGTCTATCTTGTTCCTCAAGAATAAGTTCAAAAATTTGTTTGTCGCGTTGCATTTTTTAGATTTTAAATAATTTAGCGCAAAAATACAAAAAAACGTTTGCTAAACAGTTAGATTATGATATATTTGATATATAATTTTCAACAAAAAATTAACAAAACATGCCAATATCAGCCAACGACACTAAGAGAAAATCTTGGATTGAAGTTCCTCAAAATAGCGATTTCCCGATCCAGAACATTCCTTTTGGCGTTTTTTTAACCAAAGAAAATGTAGTAACGGTAGGAACTCGCATTGGTGATTCGGCTATTGATTTAGGTGCATTACACCAATTGGGATACTTTTCAGGTATCGAACTAACAGATGATATGTTCATCCAAGACACTTTGAATGATTTTATTTCGGACGGAAAAAAAACATGGCGATTGGTTCGCAACCGTATCGCTGATATTTTTGACGAAAACAATTCTAATCTACGTGATAACGCTGCCCACAAAGACATCATAATATTTAAAATAGAAGAAGTAGAAATGCAATTGCCTGTATTGATAGGCGATTATTACACTGATTTTTATTCCAGTAAAATCCATGCTTCTAATGTTGGAAAAATGATTCGCAACGAAGAAAACGCTTTGCTGCCTAACTGGCCTCAAATGCCTATTGGGTATCACGGTAGAAGTTCTACAATAATTCCGTCTGGAATTCCGGTTCACAGACCCATTGGACAGAGTTTGCCTTTTGAAGGTTCTACTCCTCTTTTTGGCGCTTCTCGCTCGATTGATTTCGAATTAGAAACTGCTTTCATCACTACTGATGCCAATGTAATGGGAGAAATGATTCCTATTAGCGAAGCCGAAGATTATATTTTTGGAATGGTTTTATTAAATGACTGGACTGCGCGTGACATTCAAAAATGGGAATACATGCCTTTAGGTCCGTTATTGTCTAAAAACTTTGCTACTTCTATATCGCCATGGATTGTAACCATGGATGCTTTAGAACCTTTTAGAGTAGCAAGTCCTAAACAAAATCCGAGTCCGCTTCCTTATTTGCAACAAAAAGGAAAACACTCTTTTGACATCAATCTTGAAGTAAGCATACAGCCTGAAAAGGCCGAACCAACTACTGTTTCTAAATCCAATTTCAAACATATGTATTGGACAATGAACCAGCAATTAACGCATCATACTTCTAATGGTTGCCGAGTAAATTCGGGTGACATGATGGGTTCTGGAGCGATTTCGGGTCCAACTGAAGATAGTTACGGTTCGATGTTAGAATTGACTTGGGGAGGCGAAAAACCATTAAAATTGAACGACGGTAGCGAACGTAAATTTATAAACGATAACGACACTGTAACTATAAAAGGTTTTTGCGAAAATAGTCAGGTTCGTATTGGTTTTGGAGAAGTTTCCAGCAAACTACTTCCTCCATTCGTAAGAAAATAAAAAAAAACATAGCATAAAAAAAGTCCCGTCTGAATTTACAAACGGGACTTTTTTATTTGGGATAACGTAACGAATTACTTGTTTCCTTTTTCGAAATCAGCAATAAATTGAGCTAATCCAATATCAGTTAATGGGTGTTTCAACAAACCGTAAATTGCAGAAAGTGGTCCTGTCATAACATCTGCACCAATTTTAGCACAGTTTACAACGTGCATTGTGTGACGAATAGAAGCTGCAAGGATTTGAGTTTCGTAACCGTAGTTATCATAGATATCTCTAATTTCCTGGATCAAGTTCAATCCATCAGTAGAAACATCATCTAATCTTCCTAAGAATGGAGAAACATAAGTAGCTCCAGCTTTAGCAGCCAATAAAGCTTGTCCTGCAGAGAATACTAAAGTTACGTTAGTTTTAATTCCTTTATCAGAAAAATATTTAGCAGCCTGAACACCTTCTTTAGTCATAGGCAATTTCACAACAATTTGCTCATGTAATTCAGCTAATTCTTCACCTTCTCTTACCATTCCGTCAAAGTCCAAAGCATTTACCTCAGCACTTACATCACCATCAACAAGATTACAAATGTCAACATAGTGTTTCAAGATGCTATCTTTTCCTGTGATACCTTCTTTAGCCATCAAAGATGGGTTTGTAGTTACACCATCTAATACACCTAATGATTGTGCTTCTTTAATTTGAGCTAAATTAGCCGTGTCAATAAAAAATTTCATAATTTATATATTTAATTGTTTTTAGATTAACTTTTTAAAAGTGTTTTTTTAACACTTAAAATTTATTCAACGTTTGCAAATTTACAATTTATAATGATTCATCAGCATTTTTTCATAAATTTTATCTGGAAATATGCGTTTTAATACAATGGAGAATTTTTGCATAAATGCTCCTACCTTATAATGTATTTTAGGATTCTTTGCCTGAATGATATTATAAACTGCTACAGCCATATCATCTGGATTGCTCCCACTATCCACATGTTCGTCCATCATTTTCAATGTCATTCCGTACGGAGCTTCATAAGCAGAACCTTTAATCAAAGGCGCATGAAAACGTCCAGAAGCAATATTAGTAGCAAAATCACCAGGAGCCACATTGGTAATATTTATTCCAAAACATTTTACTTCCATATTCAACCCCTCAGTAATTAACTCCAAAGCTCCTTTAGATGCCGAATAAACGCTTCTATACGGCAAACCCATATATCCCGCAATGGAAGTAACATTGATAATTAATCCTGATTTTTGTTGGCGCATTTGTGGCAACGCCGCTTTCATTACCTCGATAGGTCCAAAAAAGTTAGTTTCGAAATTATTTTTGATTTCTGAAGTTGGAATTTCTTCCAAAGGCCCTGTAATCCCTACGCCCGCATTGTTAATCACCACATCTAATCTTCCTGTTGTAGCAATTATTTTAGCAACAGCAGCTTGAATACTTTCAACATTTCTAACATCAAGAGCCACTAGAGGAAAAACAGAATTCAAAACAGTTTGCGGATTTCGGCTGGTTCCATAA
>NCET01000382.1 GCA_002280815.1 Flavobacteriales bacterium 32-34-25
CTGGGCAGGACAAGTGATTGAAAGAAACGGAAAATTCTATTGGTATGTAACGGTTTCTCACGGATCCATTCACGGAAAATCGATAGGAATTGCAGTTTCGGATAGTCCTACTGGTCCTTTTAAAGATGCTTTAGGAAAAGCATTAATTACTAATGATATGACTACCAAAACAAAAATCAGTTGGGATGATATTGATCCAACAGTGATTGTAGATGATGACGGTCAGGCTTATCTTTTTTGGGGAAATACCGTTTGTAATTATGTGAAATTAAAAGAAAACATGATTGAAATGGATGGGCCAATGCAAACGATAGATTTGCCTAATTTTACCGAAGCGCCTTGGATTCACAAACGCAAAGACTGGTATTATTTGTCTTATGCGTATCAGTTTCCTGAAAAAATTGCTTACGCTATGAGTAAATCGGTTCATGGACCTTGGGAATACAAAGGAATTTTAAACGAAGTTGCTGGTAATTCGAATACAAATCACCAATCAATCATTGATTTTAAAGGCAAGTCGTATTTTATTTACCACAATGGTTCAATACCTACTGATGGAGGAAGTTTTAGAAGATCGGTTTGTGTGGATCGTTTGTATTATAATCCAGACGGAACTATGAAGCGTGTAGTAATGACATCAGAAGGAATTCAAAACTAAAGAGATGCTATTTTTTAAAACCAAGTTTAAGCTAGTAATTTTGCTGTTTTTGATTGTTTTCGAGTCAAATGCACAAAACATTTCGGTTCATGATCCTGTAGTTATCAAAGAAAAAGATACTTATTATCTATTTTGTACAGGAAAAGGAATTAAAACCTATAGTTCTAAGGACTTGAAAAATTGGAAATCAGAACCAGCTGTTTTCAAAGAAAAACCCGTTTGGACGGAATCAGTGGTACCAAATTTTGAGAATCATATTTGGGCTCCCGATATTATTTTTCATAACAACGTGTATTATTTGTACTATTCGGTTTCGGCTTTTGGTAAAAATACTTCGGCAATTGGAGTAACTACAAATGTTACTTTAAATCCAGAAGACAAAAATTATCAATGGAAAGATCAGGGAATTGTGGTGGAATCTTCGCCAAATAGAGACGAATGGAACGCCATTGATCCTAATGTAATTATTGACGAAAATAATACGGCTTGGTTGTCGTTTGGTTCTTTTTGGGATGGAATAAAATTGGTTAAATTAAACCCTGATTTAAAGTCTATTGCAAAACCTCAGGAATGGCATACTATTGCAAAACGCAGAAATACAGTACTTTCCGAAGGAAGTTCAGCTATTGAAGCACCATTTGTTTTCAAGAAAAACGGATATTATTATTTGTTTACTTCCTGGGATTTATGTTGTAAAGGAAAAGAAAGCACCTATAAAGTAGCCGTTGGAAGATCAAAAGATGTTATAGGACCTTATAAAGATAAAGAAGGTAATTTATTAAGTCAAGGTGGCGGAACTATTGTAGTAAAAGGAGATGAGGATTATTTTGGTGTAGGCCATAATAGTGCTTATACTTTTGATGGTGTAGATTATTTGTTTTATCATGGTTATGATGCGCAACAAAAAGGAAAACCTGTTTTAGTAATTAAAGAAATAAAATGGGATGCTGATTTCTGGCCAAGTCTATAAGTATGTAACATTGACTTAATAAAATTCTTAATTCTTCTTAAATAAATTTAATTCACACAAACATGTATAACATGCAAACAAAGAGATTAAAAAACTTAGTATTTTTAGCCGTTATTTTGGTAAGTGTCGCTTCCTGTACCGATAAAAAAGTCCAAAAAGATAAGTCTAAAGAAGAAGTGACTACAACAAAAACAAGCTTATCTAACAAACCTATTGTGTTACAAAGAGCAGATCCGTTTATTTACAAGCATACAGATGGGTATTATTATTTTACAGGATCGGTACCAACCTATGACGCTATAGAGTTAAGACGTGCAAAATCTATTGATGAACTTCAAAATGCCGAAACTTTTAGAGTATGGGAAAAACATAAAAGCGGACCAATGAGTCGTCACGTATGGGCTCCGGAAATTCATTATTTGGATGGGAAATGGTACGTGTATTTTGCAGCCAGCGAAGAAAACGATATTTGGAAATTAAGGCCTTATGTTTTGCAGTGTACAGGACAAGATCCTTTACATGACAAGTGGATTGAGCTTGGACAAATGCAGGCAGCTGATGCAGATCCAAAAAGCTTTACCGATTTTTCTCTGGACGGAACCGTATTTGAGCATAAAAATAAACGTTATTTCTGTTGGGCAGAAAAAACGGGAGGACAGTTCGCAGCTTCTAATTTGTATTTAGCCGAAATGGAATCACCTATAAAACTAAAAACAGTTCAATTTATGCTAACGACTCCAGATTATGATTGGGAACGCATAGGTTTTTGGGTAAATGAAGGTCCGGCTGTTATTAAAAATAAAGGAAAAGTTTACATTACTTTTTCGGCAAGCGCTACAGGAGCATGTTACAGTATGGGCATGATGGAAGCAGACGAAAATGCTGATTTACTAGATAAAAATTCTTGGAAAAAATCCAGATATCCAGTATTAAAAACCAATGAAGCTAAAAAAATTTATGGTCCAGGACATAACTCCTTCACAGTTGATGAAAATGGAGAACCTTTAGTAATATATCATGCAAGGGATTACGATAAAGCTGTTGGTGATCCAAAAGTAGTACCAGCTACAGATAAAAGACCGTTGAAAGAAATTATTGCAGATCCGTTATACGATCCTAATCGTCATGCGAGA
>NCET01000383.1 GCA_002280815.1 Flavobacteriales bacterium 32-34-25
AAAAATGATTTAGATAAACGTTCTAATGATTTTGGTACTTATGATGACGGTCGTAGTGATGACAAAGGTTCAGAGCCAGAAGCCGTGGTAGTAGCTAAAATGGGTAACAAAAATATTTTGTTTGTAGGTCTTGAAAGAACCGATGTTGTTATGGTTTATGATATCACTAATCCATCGGCACCACAATATTTACAAAGTATAAAAACAGGTGACGCTCCAGAAGGTTTGTTGTTTATTCCTGCTTCTAAAAGTCCAAACAAAAGAAGTTTGTTAGTAGTAAGTAGTGAAGGAGATGGAGCAGTTAAGTTTTTCCAACCTGATTTACTATAATTTTCTAACCACAAAGCGCACAAAGTAGGCGCAAAGGTCACAAAGATTAAAAAAAAATGGACTAAGGCAATGCGCTTTAGTCCATTTTTTTATTTTTTATCACAAAGATTTACAAATTTTTTAAAGAGAAACCAGTGTCAATCTGTTTTATCCGTTAAATCTGTGTGCCAATAAAAACTTAATCAATTGCTCTTTTAGTAATATCTCCAAAAGCATCAATTCTTCTATCTCTAAAGAACGGCCAGTTTTGACGCACATTTTCTTGCAAGTCTAAATCTACTTCGGCAATTAGGATTTCTTCTTTATCGTGTGAGGCTTGCGCCAAAATTTCTCCTTGTGGGCCAGCAATAAATGAAGCTCCCCAAAATTCAATTCCATGAGTATCAGGTAAATACTGTTCTAAACCAATTCTATTGGCAGCCGCTACATAAACGCCATTAGCTACGGCATGTCCTTTCATAACGTTCATCCAGGCGCCGTATTGGTTTTCGCCATATTGTTCTTTTTCCTGTGGATGCCATCCAATAGCTGTTGGGTAAAACAATACTTCTGCACCTTTTAAAGCGGTAATTCGAGCTGCCTCAGGATACCATTGATCCCAGCAAATTAAAGTTCCAATATTTCCTTTTTGAGTCTTATTGTTTTTAAAACCTAAATCACCTGGAGTAAAATAGAATTTTTCGTAAAAAGCAGGATCGTCTGGAATGTGCATTTTGCGGTATAATCCAGCTTCGGTTCCATCCGTATCGATGATGTAGGCACTGTTGTGGTAGATTCCTGCCATTCTTTTTTCGAAGAAAGGAACAATAATTACCACTCCTAATTCTTTAGCCAATTCGCTAAATGCGATAAAAGAAGTGCTGTACAATGGTTCGGCCAAAGCAAAATTGTCAACATCTTCACTTTGACAGAAATAATGACTGCTATACAATTCAGGTAATGAGATTACTTCTGCACCTTGACTTGCTGCATCACGAACCCAACTGATACATTTTTTTAGATTATTTTCGGCAACATCATTCAAATTGAGTTGAATAACGGCTATTTTGTATTTTTTATTTGGCATCGATAAAAATTTTAGACTGCAAAAGTAGGGATTTTTATGAAGAGTAGAAATGAAAATTTTGTTCCTGTTGCTAAGGATTACGTGATTTTGATTTGTAATAAAAAGTGGATTTTACATTTATTTTTTAAAAATGTGCTGTTATTCAAAATTATATATATTTTTGTCAGAAAATTATAGATTTGTTTTTTATGTTTAAAATATATCGAATTGCGGCTGTTTTAGTAGTGTTAATTACAATGCTGGGAGTTAATTCTTTAAAGGCTAGTAATCTAAAATTGGTTGAGGAAACTACTGTTTTAGCACCACCTACAGTCGATTTTAGTTTTGATAATCCTAATAGTTGTTCAGGTACTCTAATTACATTTACCCCATTAGTTAGTGGTGATTCGCCTTATACTTATGAATGGGATTTTGGAGATGGAACGACTTCTACCGAAAGTAATCCAACACATATTTTTACGGCTTTAGGGTGCGGAAGCCAGAATTTTATGGTAAAACTGACCGTAAAGGATAAAAATGGAGTGAGTAGTAGTCCCGTTTCTAAAACGGTAACTGTACAACAAAAGCCCAGTTTAAGATTTGTTAACAGAGATGCGGGTTCGAGTTCTGTTTTTGAACGATGTGGTGATAATAATACCAGCCCTACATATACGATTAATGTTGGTAATGCTTCGCCTTCTTCTGCCTGTATTAGTTCCTATAACATTGATTGGGGTGATGGCAATAAGGAAACAAATGTTAGTTTTCCTAAAGCGCATACATACCAGCGTTTAGGGTCTTTTAATATGGTAATAACCGCTATAGGAAGTGCGGGTTGTAACAATAGTGTTTCTTATATTGTTAAAAATTCGAATAACCCTGCCGGAGCTTTATTTACTCCGGGGAATACAACTAATTTTTGCGCGCCTGGTGCTCCTATCAATTTTGCTATTAGTTCATGGGCTTTGAATACCTCGGATACAAGGTATTTGGTTAATTATGGAGATGGTTCATCAAAAACATATACTCAGGCTGAATTAGAAAGTTCGTCTTATTATAATGCTTCAAATCCTGTTGCATCACAAAATTTTCCAATTCCACATAGCTATACTAGTGCGAATTGTCCTAGTGGGAGTATGGTAACTTTAACGATAGCCAATTCATGTAATAATACAAATTCGTCAGTAGGGCCTATTATTGTTCTGGATAAACCAACAGTAAGTTTTAGTTCGCCAAGTATAGCCTGTGTTAATTCGGCTGTTTTTTTTAGTAACACTACCGTTGCAGGATACACCAATGGTTGTAGTACACAAAATGTTTACACCTGGAATTTTGGTGACGGAACGCCCGTTTCAAGAGAAGTTAGTCCTGCTCATGTTTACAC
>NCET01000384.1 GCA_002280815.1 Flavobacteriales bacterium 32-34-25
TTTATCAAATCCGTTGAAACTAGTTGCAGCAGCGATGTAAAGAATCACTTCGCTGGCATTTTTAATTTTAATTTCCGAATTAGTTGTCGTAACACTTCCATCTTTGTTAACCGCTTTGATACGATATTGGTAACGCATTCCATCACATCCTGTTGGATCTTCGTATATTATAGGCTCTCTTCCTTTTACATTATAATAAGACGGATCTACGTTAGCCGGAGCTTTTCCACTAATAATAAGTTCATTGTTTCCTTGGGTTGATGGACTGAATTTCAATTGACTTTTAGAAGAAACATCAAAAGTAAGTGCTCCTTTTTTATTTGCCGAAATTCGAACCAACATGACATTGTCCGGTGCAGAAGTGAAAATTTCACGGGTATATTCAACACCATTAATCGTGAATTTTGTAGTTGCGATTGCATTTTGAATATCCAGATCCCTATAATAGGCTGTAGGTTTGACATTTTTGAAATCCTGTTTGATAAGAATATCACCTAAAGGCAAATACGACTGCGAATACAAACCTTGCATCTTTCGGGTCAATTGGTTGGCTTTGCTGTAATCTTCTTCATTTAGCAATGCTTCTCTAATTTTCGGCAAATAGTTTTTTGACTCTGGATTGACATTTGTTTTTACCGGACCGCCGCTCCATAAAGTACTTTCGTTTAGTTGTAGCAATTCTTCTTCAACGCCGCCGAATATCATTGCTCCAATTCTTCCGTTTCCTACTGGTAAAGCTTCAACCCACTTTTCAGAAGGCTTGTCGTACCATAATTTTAGGTCTTGTGTATTTGAATTGCTTTGTGCTTCACAAAAATGAGTAAATAGAATTTGAACAGCTACAAATGAAATGATTTTGAGCTGATTTGGTTTTGTTTTGTAAAAAATGGACATAAAAAGCTTGGTTTTTAATAGTGTGGTTGAATAGTTTTAGGATTTTTATTTTGAGTTGCTAAAAATAACTAAAACCTACAACTTTAGAGCAAGTTATGGGGGAATTTTAGAAATAATTGGAATTCAATAATCAGATAAAATAACTGGAAATAAAAAAACACTATCTCAAAATTTAATTGAAAAAGTGCTTTAATAAATATAAATTTTAAAATGTATGATTTTACTATTCGTAATTTTTTATTGTCGTTAACAATTCTGTTTTATAAGTGTAAATATCATCAAGTGAGTTTAGAAGCTTCTTTTCTCCATTATCTTTTCCATTATTGAAAAGTTCAATGTATTTGTTTGATGAATTAAAATGTAGTCTACAAATAGGTTTACGGTTGTTGTCATCTAATAAAATTCCAAAATAAGATTGAGTATCTCTAAAAGCAATTCTTGATGCAGGTAAAATTTCTCTTAAAATAGCTTTTATTATTTGAGATCCCTCAATTTCTTCTTCTGTGGTTATAAATTTTGGTGTTTCTGTATTTTCATCTACAGGAGTTATTTGTTCAATAATTTTTGTTGGAGTATTTTCGCCAATATTTAAAGCATTTTTTAATCTAAAATTGATTGATTCATTTATTGAATTTGAAAATGCTTTTTTTGTATATTCTTTAAAAGTAGCCATTCTTGTAGCTGTTAATGGCTTATCAAAAAATCTGCTAACTAAAAGTTTTACAATTTCATCGGAAGGATTTTTAAGTTCATTTTCAAATTCATTGCGAATTGCTTTTATGTATTTCAATCCTTCTGCTGAATCTAAAATACCTTCTAAATTGTATCCGTTTTTTGAAAATTTTTCTAATATTTTTAAACTAGAGTCTTTTAGATTTGATAAGTCTAAAGTAAAAAATGGTTTTTCATCCATTATGTTAGGCTTTTCTAAATCAGCATAAAAATTATATGTATGTCCATTTGTTAAAACACCAAATCTAGATTTTGAAACATGGTAATATCTATGAAGTTGAGAATTGTGTGCGTCTACTTTTTCTTTCCAGTGTTTACATTCTATAATTAAAACAGGTTCTCCGTCTTTTTTAATTACGTAGTCTATTTTTTCACCTTTTTTAGTTCCGATATCACAGATGAATTCTGGAATTACTTCTGTAGGATTGAAAATGTCATATCCTAAAATTTGAATAAAAGGCATTACAAAAGCATTTTTTGTTGCTTCTTCAGTATTTATTTGGTCTTTTAACGAATCAACTCTTTGATGTAATTGTTCTAACTTCAGTTTGATATCTGCTTCCATTTGTTTTTGGCTATTTTAGAGGTGAATAAAATAATTTGTTATTCTATTCCGCTAATATATAATTTTTTCACAAACGAAGTAAGAAAAAGTTTAATTAAAAAATAGCTTTTGCTGCTTCGAATTTCCAGTTTTTTTGTTGGGTTTCGGTAAGGAAAGTCCAGGCAAGAATACGGCTGATTTTTTGTCCTTGCGCCATATCAATGGTTTTTATTTGTGCAGCATTGACTTTATTTAAAGTCTTGTAAAGACTGCCAAGATGCGATTGTTTAGAAACCAAACTGGTAAACCACAAACATTGCATTGGGTAACGAGCGCTTTCGTAAATCATTTGGGTAATGAAACCGAGTTCTCCGCCTTCGCACCATAATTCACTATTTTGACCGCCAAAGTTTAAAACGGCTTTGGTCGATTTTTTGTTTTCTAGATTGCTGACTTTTCGAAGACTGCCTTTGCTGGCTTCTTCAGCTGATTTATGAAAAGGAGGATTACAAATCGTGAAAGCAAATTTATCTTCGGGTGTGATGATGTTTTTAAAAACAAATCGAGGTTCTAATTG
>NCET01000035.1 GCA_002280815.1 Flavobacteriales bacterium 32-34-25
TTTGTACTAACTGACGAGCAAACTAATTTATTAATTATTGGTAATGTTGTGGCTTTTATAGTAGCACTTTTAGCTATTAAAACCTTCATTGGATTTTTGACTAAAAACGGATTTAAAGTTTTTGGTTACTACCGAATCATCGCTGGAATCATCTTATTATTGATTCACCTTTTCATTCACCCGCTTAGCATCATATAATGACGACTGAAGAATATTTAGACGGACAAGTTTTACTGATAGACAAACCTTTAAAATGGAGTTCGTTTCAGGCAGTCAATAAATTAAAATACCTGTTGATTAATAAAGTTGGACTTCCTAAAAAGTTCAAAATTGGTCATGCAGGAACTTTAGATCCTTTAGCGACCGGATTGTTATTAATTTGTACCGGAAAGTTTACCAAAAAAATTGCCGAGCTTCAGGGTCAGGCCAAAGAATATACTGGAACTTTTTATATTGGAGCCACTACTCCATCCTACGATTTAGAAACCGAAATCGATGCTACTTTTCCAACTTCGCATATTGATGAAGCCTTAATTCACGAAACAGTAACGCAATTTTTAGGCGAAATCGACCAAAAACCACCTATTTTCTCTGCTATTAAAAAAGATGGCGTTCGTTTGTACGAACACGCCCGCGCAGGTGAAGAAGTTGAAATTGCCAGTAGAAAAACTACCATCCACGAATTTGAAATTACCCGAATTGCACTTCCTGAAATCGATTTTAGAGTAGTTTGCAGTAAAGGAACTTACATTCGTTCCTTAGCTTTTGATTTTGGAAAAGCCATGAATTCAGGTTCGCACTTAACTGCGTTGAGACGAACAAAAATTGGCGATTTTGATGTAAAAAATGCTATTGATGTTACGCTTTTTGAAGAGTCTTTGGGATTAGATGCTGAGTAAATACTATTTTACAACAAAATATAGAAAGCTATGATTGAATTCATAGCTTTTTTTGTTTTAGAAAAATACTACAAAAAAGATTATTGATTCTGTTTTTTTATTAGATTTGTTTTGAAAATCTTTGCGGGCACAGATAAATATCTGCTAACGTTTGTGGTAAATCTGTGGAATAGGAAGCTACACAATTTGGTCGAGATAGAATAGATTTATACTATGCAACACAAATAAGAGAACAATATGGATGGAGTTTTAAAAAAAATTGTACTAGTTTTTATTTGTTTAATGTTTGTTTGTTGTAACGACAAACAATATGAAGAACATATTAAGCTTCTCAAAGAAGCAAGATTAAAAGAAAAGGAGGCAGAATTAAAACAAAAAAAATTGATTGAAGAAGGGCGAAAATTGATTCAACAAAATTGTAATATTTTGATTGATTCTGTATTTGTTTTCGATATTAAAAGTTTGTATCCAACGCTAAAAGAAGAAAAACTTACCGTTGGACTAATAGATTCTATACATTATAAAAATACAGGAAGTAGTTCAGATAAATATATGGTAAGTTTTAAATTGCACAAAGATGATTTAGTGAATTTTAAATCAGAATACAAACTCAATTTAGTTAAAAATAAGAATCAAATTGGAAAAATTTTATTTATTGAATTCTCAAATTTTAGAATCGATAATAATACTGCTAGAATCAAAGTTAGAAAAGTTATGGGAATAGGCATGATGAAGGCAACCTTCTTTTTTGAAAAGGAAAATAATGTATGGGTTTTTAGAAAAAAAACATTGTCAGGGGGTATAGGTTAATTATCAGTTCTATCGGGTGGGTTATAAAGGCTCTTGAAGATTTGAAAACGCAAGTTCTTTATGAAATAAAAAATATACCTTGGAATAGTGTTAACCCTTAAAAACATATTTAATCATGAAAAATAATAAAGAGATTTTAGATCATTTTGGAAAAATGATTATAAAGGATTGTATAGATCCAGGAATAGGAAACTTGACTAGTCTTAGAGTAAAAGAAAATCCACCAATAATATTAAAAGAATATGTAGATCTTTTTAAAAAATTAGATGAAAATGATTTTAATGTTTTAAAAAAATATTTAGCCACTAGTTTAGAAAGTATGACATTTAATATTTTAAGAATTTTTGAAGAAAATGAAGATTATAAAATTGTTTATGAAGAAAATAGTAAACAGATAAATCTTGTTGAAATTAGCGAAATGCTTAAAGCCGAACCAATAGGTCAAAAGGGCTGGATTGCTCGATTTAGTAAAGTCATTGATAAAGATGAAGTTTTTTAAACTACTGAATTAGTAATTCAAAAATAGTATTTAATTTACTGCCCAAGTTTAAATGTTGGGCAGTTTTTTTACGTAATCGAAGTGGCATAAAAACCTAATTAATTCATTTACAAAAAAATTGCAGATGAATTATTAAACGGTACATTTCCTTATTAAAAATTATGAGATTATTTAAAGTACAAAAAGACAGTAACAATATCCAGTTAATCACACCAACTGATCATTCAAAAAGAACTCTAGGACGGTTTGACTTTAATTGTGAAGCTAAAAAAGACACTTGGGAAGACATTTTATTCTATATCTATAATCCTAAAATAAAGCCTAAAAACTTTTATCTTCTAGATAGCGGTTGTTTAGTTTTTGATGAAAAGACATTAGAACTATGTCGTACTGTTTTTGAAATGAGTGGCGAGATTATCCCGATTCAAATTGAGCGGGGTCCTGAACTGTATATTCTTAATATTCTAGAATGCATGAACGGTTTGGATTATGAAAATACAGTTTGGGATTATTATAAAAGTGGGGCAAAAGGAAGAATATTAGAGTATGCCTTTCATAAAGAAAGAGTAATCAATGAATCGACAATTTTTAAAATTCCTGAAACAGCAAAAACAGCTATTTTTTGTTTTGCAGACACAAAAGACAGAGAAGATGAATTTTATCATATCTACCATGATAATGGCTTAACTGGTTTACTGTTTGAAGAAATGAAATAGAAATATTTGACAAGGAAAACTACACTAGCTCTTAAAAAAATCCTTTGTAAAGAAATTCCGCACTGTCTTTTGACTTTGCGGAATTTTACATTTAAAACGATAATCTTTGTTTTATTTAAATTCAGAATTCGCATTAGGATTTTGTTGATTTTTTGTCCCGCAGATTATGTAGATTATAACAGATTTTATGTTTTAAAAAAAATAAAAAAATCCGTGTGAATCCATTTAATCTGTGTTATCTGTGTTCCAATGCGTAATCAAGGTTAAACCATATCATAAACTTAAGCTTATAACACAATATCCCAAAAAAATTAATTTCATCCTTCTAAAATCACCAAAAAGTGTATTTTTATCAAAATTGCAGAAAGATGAACTTAAATTCAAAATCAATTGGACTGGCACTTTCGGGTGGTGGATCAAAAGGTTTGGCCCATGCGGGAGCTATTAAATTTTTAGAAGAAAAAAACATTCGTCCCAATAAAATAGCTGGAACCAGTGCTGGTTCTATCGTTGGCGCTATGTATGCCTGGGGAAAAACGCCCGAAGAAATCTTAGAATTCTTCAAATCAATTTATTTATTTCATTGGAAACACATCACTTTTACAAAAGCGGGATTGATTGATTCGGAAACTTTCAGAGACTATTTTCAAGCGGTTTTTGAAGACGCTACACTTGCCGATTTGCAAATTCCGACTCAAATTACAGCCACCGACATGATTAAAGGCAAGTTGAAAATATTTGAACCCGAAACAAAAATTGTCGATGCGCTCATCTCGTCGTCTTCCTTTCCGGGTGTAATTTCGCCTTATGAAATTGACGGAAATCACTACAGCGATGGCGGAATTTTGAATCATTTTCCAACGGATTTACTAAGAGACGAATGCGATATGATTATTGGCGTTTATGTAAGTCCGATTAATATGATAACTGCTAAAGATTTAAATTCCATTCGAGCAGTAACCACCAGAGCTTTTGATATTCTTTCTGAAAACTCGAATGTTGCCAAATTCACACAATGCGATTGGATTATCCAACCCAAAGAATTAAGCATCTACAGTACTTTTGAAACCAATAAGATTAAAATGGATACTATTTTCAACTTGGGTTATCAAGCGGCCAAATACAGTTACGAAAACAAAATTTATAAAATTTAAGTCGTCCTATTTCAGAAAAAAAGAATATCCCTATATTTGCACCAATCAACGCAACAAACACATGAAATACAAAAGAATTCTTCTAAAATTAAGCGGTGAAGCTTTAATGGGAGACCGTCAATATGGAATAGATCCTGTAAGATTAGCTGAATATGCTGAAGAAATCAAAAAAGTTCACGCCAAAGGAGTAGAAATTGCCATTGTAATAGGTGGTGGAAACATCTTTAGAGGAGTTGCAGGGGCAAGCAACGGAATGGATAGAGTACAAGGAGATTACATGGGAATGCTTGCTACGGTTATTAACGGAATGGCATTGCAAGGTGCTCTGGAAGAAAAAGGCATGAAAACGCGTTTGCAAACGGCCTTAAAAATGGAATCTATTGCTGAACCTTATATCAAAAGAAGAGCCGACAGACATTTGGAAAAAGGAAGAATCGTAATTTTTGGAGCTGGAACAGGAAATCCTTATTTCACAACTGATACCGCTGCTGTTTTACGTGGAATTGAAATCAATGCCGACGTAATTCTAAAAGGAACTCGTGTAGATGGAGTATATGATTCAGATCCGGAAAAAAATGCTTCGGCAGTAAAATTTGACTTTATCTCTTTTGATGATGTTATCAAAAAAGGATTGAATGTAATGGACACTACTGCTTTTACATTAAGCCAAGAGAACAAATTACCTATCCTAATTTTTGATATGAACCAAAGCGGAAATCTGGAAAGAATTTGCGACGGTGAAAACGTAGGAACTGTAGTAAATATATAAATAGCAGACAGCAGTTTACAGATAGCAGCAAATCTGAAATCTATAATCTGAAATCTATAATCTGAAATAAAAATGACTGAAGAAATTGAATTTATATTAGATAGCACGCAAGAATCTATGGAAGGTTCTATTGCTCACTTAGAAAAAGAATTTCTAAATATTCGTGCTGGAAAAGCATCTCCTGCTATGTTAGGAAGTGTTTTTGTAGATTATTACGGTTCGTCTACACCATTAAACCAAGTAGCAAAAATTAGCGTTCCTGATGCTAGAACGATTACTTTGCAACCTTTTGAAAAAAACCTGTTGCAAACTATTGAAAAAGCAATTATGGTGGCTAACATTGGGTTTAACCCAATGAACAATGGTGATATTATTATTATCAGCGTTCCGCCTTTAACAGAAGATCGTCGTCGTGAATTAGCTAAACAAGCTAAAGTTGAGGCTGAAGATGCAAAAATCGGGATTAGAAATGCTAGAAAAGATGCCAATACGGATATCAAAAAACTAGAAAAAGACGGAACTTCGGAAGACATTTGTAAAAGTGCCGAAGAAGAAGTTCAAACTTTGACTAATACCTATATTAAAAAAATAGATGAACTTCTTGCTCTAAAAGAAGCAGAAATCATGAAAGTATAACTTTCAAAAAAACACATCTTAAAAATCCGTTCCGATAGTTTATTGGGACGGATTTTTTATTATTACTTTTGCCATACCAAATTGAGTTTACAAGCGTTTTGATACAAACAAATACCATGAAGCAGCTTTTATTGTTATTCTTTTTCACGCTTTCGCTTCAGGCACAATTTCAAATTAACGGAATTGTAAAAAACGCCAACTCTAACGAAGTTTTGCCCTTTGCTTCTATTACTACCGACAATGGCAACTACAGCATTACTGATGTGGATGGAAAATTCAGTATTACTTCCAGCACAGCAATTTCTTCCTTCTCTGTTTCCTACATTGGTTACAGCAAAACCAAAATTAATATTCGAAAAAACACTAGTTTTTACAATGTATCCTTAACTCAATCAACAGATAATTTAAACGAAGTTGTAATTAATACCGAAAACGCTGCTATTGCCATCATCAAAAAAACCATTGCATTAAAAGACAACAACAATCCACAAAAAAGGCTCAAAAGCTTCGAATTTAAAACCTATAATAGGTTGATTGTTTCGGCTAATCCCGATTCGATTTCTGGCCAAATTGACTCTATAATTGTTCGAAAAACCAGAGACGGAATCTATTATAAAATTGATTCTACCAACTATAAATTTAAAAACACGGTCAACAAACGCCATTTGTTCCAAACCGAAAAAGTATCTCAATTTCAATTTAGCGGCAACAAACTTAAAGAAACTATTTTAGGAACTAAAATGGCTGGTTTAAAACAACCTTTGTATGAAATTCTGGCTTTTAACCTGCAATCGTTTTCTATTTATGAGCCTAAATACGAACTTTTTGAAACTAAATACAACAGTCCAATAGCCGATAATTCTATAACCGAATACAACTACAAACTCCTGGATACGGTAACAATTGCTGGCAGAAATTCCTATATGATTTACTTCAAAAACAAAAAGAAAAGTAAAGCCAAAGGACTGGAAGGAATTTTATACATTGACCAAAACAGCTTTGCCATTGCTAAGGCAATAGTTCGAATAAGAGGCTTACTAGACATTAGTGCGTACCATGATTTTGAATATTTTGCCGACGAAAATATTTGGTTTCCAATTCATAAAAACTTCCAGATTATCAAAGGAAAAAACGATGACGACATTAAGATTCTTGGCGGAACCATCCAGTTTGATGGCGACATGGAACAGGATCTTAGCGCTCGAAAAAAACAACCTTCGGATTATATTTATTTGCGTTCTGAAAGTCATAATTTTGATATTCAAAACAACAAATCCATCCAGATCCCAAAACCGTTTTACGCCGTTGAAATTGAAAAAAATGCTTTAAACAAAGACGAAACTTTTTGGGAAACTTTTAGAAAAGACAGTATTGATTTTCGGACCCAAAAAACTTACAGTGAATTAGACAGTATTGCTGTTCGAAAAAAAATTGCAAATCGCGTTCAATTTGGAAAAAAAATCATCAATGGTTATTTGCCTATTGCTTTTTTTGATTTGGATATGCGAAAATTTTTCAGCTACAACAACTACGAAGGTTTCCGATTGGGATTAGGCGGTGTAACCAATGAACGACTTTCTAAGAATTTTAGAATTGAAGGTTATTATGCTTATGGTACCAAAGACGGAATCTTTAAAGGAAGTATTGGCGCTGCTGCAAAAGTAAACAAAGAAACAAATTCATGGTTTGGAATTTCCTATACTGATGATGTTCGGGAGATTGCGAGTACTTCTTTTTCAATCGAAAAAAAGCCCTTTAAAATTTACGATCCAAGACCCATTAACATTAGTACTTTTTACAATTATCTAAGTTGGAAAGGCTATTATGAAACCAAACAAATCCCAAAAACAGAGAGCATTTTAGAAATAACTCATTCCGAAATAGAACCAAAATTCAGTTACGCCTACCTTAAAAACAATCAATTATACACAAATTACACCATGACAACAGCCATGGTTTCGCTACAATGGAGTCCTTTTAGCGATTTTATGCTAACGCCTACTGGGCGCATTGAAATTGAAAAACGTTTTCCAAAATTTACGTTTCAATACACCCAATCCTTAGGAAGATTGTGGGACAATGATTTTGATTTTAGCAAATTTGATTTTAAAACCGAGTATGAAAAAAAATACTTAAATGGTCAAAAAACAGCTTTACTCCTTCAAGCCGGATATGTTTTGGGTGATGTTCCTCTAACGCATTTATACAATACTTCGCCTAATAATATTACCAAGGAAACCATAATACAAAGGATTACTTTTAGTGGAAAAAACAGTTTTGAAACCATGTTTTTCAACGAATTTTTCTCGAATAAATATGCTTTGTTCCAATTCAAACATGCTTTTAACCGCGTCACTTTATTCAAAAAAATAAAACCTTCTTTAGTCTTAGTTTCCCGAATGGCCTGGGGAAATTTAGAGCGTCCCGAAGAACATCTGGGACTCAATTTCAAGACCTTGAACAATGGTTTTTTTGAATCGGGAATTGAATTGAATCAAATTTTTAACGGCTTAGGATTGACTACTTTTTTCCGCTACGGCCCAAATCAATTGCCTAAATTTGAAGACAATATTGCCATCAAGCTAAGTTATGTACTGAATTTAGGTTTTTAATGGCTCGACACAAATTTCAATCCGATAATGGAGGCAATCAATGTTACTATAAAAAACAATCTCCAGAAACTTGCAGGTTCTTTAAAGATAAAAATCCCAACAAGAACAGTTCCCACAGCGCCAATTCCTGTCCAAACGGCATAAGCAGTTCCAATTGGTAATTCCTGAGTAGCTTTGTACAATAAAAACATACTTATTGTTAAACTTACTAAAAAACCAAGCATCCAATAGACCGATTCTACTCCTGTAGTCTCTTTGGCTTTACCCAAACAAGATGCAAAAGCTACTTCAAATAAACCGCCTATTATTAATAAAATCCAACTCATATTTATGATTTAATAATTAAAACCGATGAAACATCCACAAGCCAAGTAGTATCGGCATCAATAATAGATTTCCAACTTTCTAAGCTAATAAGCATTAAATCTTGTTGTTTAAAAAAAGTAGTATTCAATTCTTTTCCTGTAATAACATTGATATTGTTTGGGAATTTTTGCAGCAAAACTGATACCGCACTTTGAATGACAAAATTGTTTTTCAAAAGACCATTCATGTCTAAAATATTGATTTTAGAATTGTTGTTGTAAATCATTTTTTGAACGTAATCAATCAAAGCAGCGTCATCCGATTTTAAAATGGGTACAAAAACCTGATTCAATGTTTCAAAATCATGGTCTATTAAAATTCCCAAAGGAGTTTTAGTCTTGGCTACAATTTGCCTTGTTCTTTCATCAAAAGGAGAATTTTCAAACAAACCCTCTTTTCCTTTAAACTTATCTATCAATCGATCGGGATTGATTATTCGAGAGGTAAAACCGATTACTTTTCCCAGTAAACTTCCTTCAAAAATAGATTTTCCTACACCTACTAAAAGCAAATCGTATTCTCCGGTGTTAGCCACATCAGCAATTTCGGTTTCGATATCATTCGTAACTTTAAAAACAGTAAGCAACTTCACTCCCAAATGATCGGATTCATCAAAAATACATTCAAAACGCTCTCGCTCAATTTCTTCCATGTTAAACGAGTGCAATTCGTCACTTTGAGACAGGTGCATCGCCGTAATTACCGAAGCTGATTTTTGTTTTTTGGTCAAACTATTAGCCAACCTCAACAAGGATTTTCCTTTTTCGTTGCTTCCAAAGGAGATTAAAATTCGGTATTTATCTTCCTCAATCGTCTCTACTGTATCGGTTTGGGTTTTATTTTTAAAAATAAAATCAAGTAAATTCAATGCTGGCCCAGTCATAAATGTGGTGACTAATGCCATAATAACCATCATGGTAAAAACTTCTGGCGTTAACACTTTTAGTTCTAAACCAATGTTCAACACAATCAATTCCATTAAGCCTCTTGTATTCATCAAGGCACCAATAGTCAAACTATCGTGCCAATTTTGACCCACAAATCGAGCTGCAAGCGCACTTCCTAAAAATTTACCTATTACTGCAACGGCAATAATTGCTGCGGTAACTTTCCACAAATACACATCGTTAATTAAACCTACCTGAGTGTTTAAACCTGTAAAAACAAAGAACAACGGCAGCAACAAAATAACCGAAACATCTTCTACTTTTTCGATAAATATCATTCTGAATTTAGCGATATCAGGCATTATGGCTCCCATCATAAAACCACCAAAAAGCGCATGAATTCCAATAACCTCGGTAGCATAAGACGAAATAATTAGCAGTAAAAAGAAAATAGCCATGACGGGTTTTCCAATATTTTCCTTTTCGGCATAGAGATCTCCTATTCGTTTCAAAAATGGTTTTACAATAAAAAGCATTGCCAAAACATACACTAAAGCTAGCGAAATAACATAGAGTGAACCTACAAAATCGCCCGCTTTTACAATAGCAATTACTACTGCCAGCAAACACCAGGCAGTAATATCATCGGCAGCGGCACAGGTAATCACAATGGCACCTAAACGAGTTTTATGGATTCCTCTTTCCTGTACAATACGAGCCAAAACAGGAAAAGCTGTAATACTCATAGCAATACCCATAAAAAGGCTAAAAGAAAGAAATTCAACTCCTTCAGGAGCAAACTGATTGTACACAAAATAAGATAAACCAATTCCTAAAGCAAAAGGAAAAACAATACTTGCATGGCTGATAACAACTGCTTCGCTAGCCTTATTTTTCAATACTTTTATATCCAATTCCATCCCGATAACAAACATAAAAAGAATCAAACCTATTTGGCTCAAAAACTTTAAATTGCCTAAAGATGCGGCGGGGAATAATGCGGCTGAAAATTCAGGAAAATACATTCCTACCAACGATGGTCCTAGAACAATTCCTGCAATGATTTCTCCAATTACAGTGGGCTGACCAATTTTTTTAAAAAACCAACCAAAAATTCGAGCCGTAAAAATAATCATCACTATTTGCGCTAACAAAATAGCCAAAGGATCTTGAAAATTATGCAACATCGAATTGACAAAATCACTAAAAGAGTCATGCTGTGTATTGACCACAATATTAGATTTCTTTAATTCGAGTAATTTCCCTCTATTCATTATCCAATAAATCAACACCGAAAAACCTCCAGTAACTCCTATATAAAAAAGGGAATTTTTATATTTTTTTAAAAACATAGCTCAAATAATAATAAATTGAATTTCAATACAAAGATGATAAATTCTTTTAGAAAATTTACATGCCTAAAATTAACTTTCAAGCTAAGAAAACACAGTTAAAAAAACCTAAATTTAATTTAAAATTTACAAATAAGACAAAGCTTTACTTCTGTTTTTAATACATTTGCAGCCTTTTAAACATCAATTATGATCAAGTGGTTTAGTTTGGGATTTTGGGAGTTAATTGCTCGTATTGTTCTTCGAAATAAAATTTTAATGTTATCGGTTATTGTTGCAATAACTGTTTTTTTAGGGATGCAATGGAAAAACATCCATTTTACTTTTACTGAAGCCAATATGTTACCCGATGACAATATTGCAAATGTAGAATACAATGCGTTCCTGGATAAATTTGGCGAAGAAGGAAATCTAATCATTATTGGTGTAAAGGACAGTACTTTTTTTACTCCAAAAGCCTACGCTGCCTGGAGTACATTGATGAATAGCATCAAAAAAGACAAAGCCATCGATTTAGTAATTTCGCTAAACGATTTAAAAAAACTACAAAAAAACGATTCGCTCCAAAAATTTGAATTGACTCCGCTTATCGATCAAAGCAAGACTGTTGACAAAGCCTATTTAGAAAACATCAAAAAACAGCTTTTCAACGACATGCCATTTTATGAAGGATTGTTGTTCAACAAACGCTCTGGTAGTATTCGTTCGGCTATTTACATGGACAAAAAAATTGTAAATACAAAAGCCCGTAAAGATTACGTTCTAGAAAAACTGGTTCCTGCCATAGAAAAATTCGAAAAAGACACCAATATTGATTTGCGTGTTTCGGGAATGCCATACATTCGAACACTGAATGCTAAAACCATTACTGACGAAATAAGTGTTTTTATTGGCGCTTCACTATTAGTAACCTCTTTACTGTTTTTCTTCTTTTTTAGAAGTTTCAGAGCCACTTTAATCTCCATCATCATTGTAATTATTGGCGTAATGTGGTCGTTTGGAATCTTAGGATTATTAAACTACGAAATCACTGTTTTAACAGCCTTAGTTCCTTCGTTAATTATTGTTATTGGAATACCCAATTGTATTTTCCTTACTAATAAATACCATCAGGAATACAAAGTACACCGCAATAAAGTTAAAGCTTTACAAAGAGTTACTACTAAAATTGGGATGGCTACATTGATGACAAATGTAACTACAGCTATTGGTTTTGCGACTTTTGTTGCTTCAAACAATCAATTGTTATTAGAATTTGGAGTAGTAACAGCCATCAATATTATGGCATTATTCTTCTTATGTATTATTGTAATTCCAATTTTCCACAGTTACATTCCAGCTCCTAAAGACCGCCATATTGAGCATTTAGACAGAGGTTCAGTAAAAAACTTCATGGATTGGATTCTGCGCAATGTAAAAACCAATCGTTTTTCTATTTATGTTGTTGCCATTTTATTACTTGTTATTAGCATCATCGGCATTTACAAAATGCGTATTTCGGGTAGTTTGATTGAAGACATGCCTAAAAAAGAAGCTTTTTTCCAGGATATTGTTTTCTTCGAAAAAGAATTTGACGGAGTGATGCCGCTAGAAATCATGATTGACACCAAACGTAAAAAGGGAGTCATGAAGTTGTCTACGCTAAAGCGAATGGAAGAATTAGAAACGACTATTGATGAAATTCCAGAATTGTCAAAACCCATCTCGATCATCAACTTAGTTAAATATTCCAAACAAGCCTATTACAACGGAAATCCTGAATATTACGAATTGCCTACTTCGCAAGAGCAAGGATTTATTTTGTCGTATGCTAAAAATGCTACTAAAAACTCCAAAGACAATTTGATGAAAAGTTATGTAGATTCGACTGGCCAATATGCCCGAATTACTACTTTTATGCGAGATGATAATGGTGGCAATATCCCTAGAATTGAAGCCGAAATTCGTAAAAAAGCCGAAAAACTTTTCCCTTCAGACCGCTATCATGTATCGGTTACAGGTAAGGCTTTGGTTTTCCAAAAAGGAACAGGTTATTTACTAGACAACTTGCTTTCCTCATTAATTTTTGCCTTTTTCTTAACGGCACTTTTAATTGCTTTTATGTTCCGTTCGTTCAAAATGGTATTGGTTTCTATTATTCCAAATTTATTACCATTAATGCTAACAGCAGGACTTATGGGCTTTTTAGATATTCCGTTAAAACCATCAACAATATTAGTATTCGGAATCGCATTTGGACTTTCGGTAGATGACACTGTTCGATTCCTGGCACAATACCGCGAAGAATTAAAGAAAAACAACTGGAAAATTCGCAAATCAGTTTATGCTACTTTTAACGATGCGGGCTTGAGTATGTTTTATACTTCTATCGTATTGTTTTTTGGATTCTCGGTATTTATGCTCTCTAGTTTTGGTGGAACCATAGCCCTAGGCGGATTGATTTCATTGACTTTGCTATTTGGAATGTTATCCAATTTAATGCTATTGCCTTCATTGGTTTTAACCTTAAACAAAACATTGGCAAACGAACAGGAGTTTATCCAACCAAAAATTGACATCATCGAGCATAGCGACGAAGAAATTGATGCTTTGGATCATTCGAAAGAGAAAAAAAATAAATAAAAACACAAAAAT
>NCET01000385.1 GCA_002280815.1 Flavobacteriales bacterium 32-34-25
AAAGGAATTACTAACCTTCACGTTCCTTCAGATGTAATTGTTGATGCTTCTATGCCAGCAATGATTCGTACTTCTGGACAAATGTGGAACAAAGAAGGAAAAGCACAAGATACTATCGCTATTATTCCAGACCGTTCTTACGCTGGTGTATATACTGCAACAATTGATTTCTGTAAAAAGAATGGTGCTTTCGACCCAACTACAATGGGAAGTGTTCCTAACGTAGGTTTGATGGCTCAAAAAGCAGAAGAGTACGGTTCTCATGACAAAACTTTCCAAATGTCAGCTAACGGAGTGGTTCGTGTAGTGGATGTAAACGGAAACGTTTTAATGGAACAAGCTGTTGAAGCGAATGACATTTTCAGAATGTGTCAAGCTAAGGATGCTCCTATTCAGGACTGGGTAAAACTAGCTGTAAACAGAGCACGTTTATCTGCTACTCCTGCTGTTTTCTGGTTAGATGAAAACAGAGCACACGACAGACAATTAATCGAAAAAGTAAACTTATACTTGAAAGATTACGATACAGCTGGATTAGATATTCGTATCTTAAACCCAATTGCTGCAACTGAATTCACAATTTTAGAAGTAGGAACTTCCGCAAAAATGTTATCTATCGTTCCATTAATGAATGGTGGTGGATTATTCGAAACTGGTGCAGGTGGATCAGCTCCAAAACACGTTGAGCAATTTGTAACTGAAGGTTACTTACGTTGGGATTCATTAGGAGAATTTTTAGCTTTAGGTGCTTCATTGGAACACTTAGGACAAAGTTTGAACAATGAAAAAGCAATCGTTCTTTCAGAAACTTTAGATCAGGCAAATGATGCTTTCTTGCAAAATGATAAATCTCCAGCTAGAAAAGTAGGTCAAATTGACAACCGTGGTTCTCACTTTTACTTAGCTTTATACTGGGCTCAAGCTTTGGCAAACCAAACTAAAGATGCTGACTTGCAAGCTATTTTTGCTCCAATTGCAAAAGAACTTACTGAAAACGAAGCTAAAATTGATGCAGAATTAATTGGTGCTCAAGGAAAAGCGCAAGAAATTGGCGGTTACTACCAACCAAATCCTGCTTTAGTAAGCAAAGCAATGCGTCCAAGCGCAACTTTAAACGCAATTTTAGATAAAATTTCTGTATTAGCTTAATTTTATTCTAATTCATAAACTAAAGACAACTCGAAAGGGTTGTCTTTTTTTTTGCTCTCATCCATAAATTATTTTATTCATAAATAAACGAACATTCATTTATAATTTATACTTTTGTCGCATAATTCAAAAAACAAATGAGAACAAGAGATAGCAATAAGGAAGAAATCGTTAAACAGAAAGCCATAGCATTACTTGTAGAAAAAGGAATTGAAGGTTTTAGTATGAATCGATTAGCTAAGGAAAGTAACATCTCTGTAGCTACCTTGTACATCTATTATTCGGACAAAGACGATTTGATAAAAAAGATAGGAATCGAAATTGGAAAAAATTTCTTTGATGAAATGGCTAACGATTTTTCTCCCACAATGTCATTCAAAGAAGGTTTATACAAACAATGGGAAAACAGAATCCGTTTTACACAAAGCAAACCACTTGAAGTAAGTTGTTGGGAATTATTAACTCACTCCAGTTATGGTGAATACATTCTAGAAGAAAGTCTGTTGGATTTCAAAATTATTATGGGGTCTTTTTTCAGAAATGCAGTAGAGAAAAAAGAATTAATTCCTATCTCAAAAGAAATATTTTGGAGTATGGCTTATGGCCCATTATACGCCTTATTGCGATTTGAAAGAGATGGAAAAAACTTTGGCGGAGGCCCTTTTAAACTCAACAAAAAAACAATCGATGAAACATTCCAATTAGTCTTAAAAGCATTAACACCGTAAAATTGCACCTTATGGAAACTGATTTTAATAACATCTTCATTTTTGAAACCAATATCAAAACTGAAAAAGACAAACAAACAATAAGTGAAGTATTGAATGCTAACAATCAAATCGAGCGATGGAATATCGATTTGGAAGATATTGATTCGGTAGAACAAATCATCAAAATAATAACAGTACAAGATTTTAAATGTGCTGAATTAAGCGAATAAACAAATGAAAAACACAACAAAACAAGCCCTTCCTTTTACTTCCTATCAAAAGTTTGCAGTTTTTATTTTAGCCATTACCCAATTTACAGTTATTTTGGATTTTATGGTTATGTCGCCATTGGGTGATATTTTAATGAAAAGTATGCAACTAAAACCTACTCATTTTGGTTTGGTCGTTTCTGCCTATGCTTTTAGTGCCGGGATTTCAGGATTGCTTACTGCTGGTTTTGCCGATAAATTTGATAGAAAGAAATTATTACTCTTCTTTTACACTGGATTTATCTTAGGAACTATTCTTTGCGGACTAGTTAATTCTTATGCTTTACTGGTTGCTGCCAGAATCTTCACTGGATTGTTTGGAGGTGTTATTGGGTCTATTTCAATGGCAATTGTAACCGATTTATTTTCGATGCAACAGCGCGGTCGCGTAATGGGTTTTATCCAAATGGCTTTTGGCGCAAGCCAGATATTCGGAATTCCGTTGGGGCTTTATATTGCCACAGCCTGGGATTGGCATGCACCGTTTTTATGGGTTGCAGCAATGGCAGCAATTATTGCTATTTTGATTGCCCTGAAATTAAAACCCCTAACGGAACATCTTGCCATACCAAATAAAAACTCCGCTTTTCAACATCTGATACATACCATTTCAAAAAGAGAATACCGCATTGGCTTTGCTGCAACAGCAATTCTTTCAGTTGGAGGATTTATGCTAATGCCTTTTGGTAGTGCTTTTGCCATTAATAATTTAAAAATTACCGAACACCAACTGCCACTGCTTTTCATGATTGCAGGAATGTCCACTTTAATCATTATGCCGATTATTGGAAAACTAAGTGATAAAATAGACAAATTCAAGATTTTTACGGCGGCTTCGATTTGGACTATTCTAACAGTTGCTGTTTACACAAATCTTGCTGAAACCCCTTTTTGGTTGGTTGCTATTGTAAATGTTTTGATGATGATGGGAGTCATGAGCCGAATGGTTCCTTCTACAGCCTTAGTTACTTCTATTCCTGCCAAAGAAGACCGAGGCGCATTTATGAGCATTAATTCGTCATTACAACAAATTTCAGGTGGAATTGCTGCTGCTTTTGCAGGAACAATTGTGGTTCAAAAAGATAATTTCAGCCCATTAGAACATTACAATACCTTAGGATTCATCATAATTGGAATCTCTATTTTGTCGATTTTCTTACTAAGTCGTGTAAACCAACATTTGAAAAAACATCCAGAACAGGATTCGGAACCTGTTTTAAGCGTTTCTGAAATTTAATTGAAGCAATTAAAAGCTTTAATACACAATATTAAACATTAATTAACAGTTGTGGACTTGGCTTTTCTATCCTAATAATTGACATTTGCAAATCAAATATCGTAAAATGATTACAAAAAAAGACATTTTCCTTTTCACCATTTTTTTCATTAGCATAACCACTTTTGCGCAAGACAAATTTACCTTAAGCGGAATTATTACTGATGTCAAAAACAACGAAACCTTAATTGGTGTGAACCTCTATTTTCCCGATTTGAAAGTTGGAACCACTACTAACGAATATGGCTTTTATTCGATAAGTGTCCCAAAAGGAAATCAAACCCTAAACATTAGTTATATAGGTTATCAAAACGTTCAAAAAACTGTTTCGTTGACCCAAAGTACTAAAATGAATGTAGCACTTACCGAAAACGGAGAAATGCTAAACGAAGTGGTTATTAAGGACAATCAGGGAAGAGCGAATACGCGAACACCTGAAATGAGTGTAAACAAACTTTCTATTGCTGCTATTAAAAAAATGCCTGTTGTTTTAGGAGAAGTAGACGTTATCAAATCAATTTTATTGTTGCCTGGTGTTACGAATGCCGGCGAAGGCGCATCAGGATTTAACGTTCGTGGTGGTGGTGCCGACCAAAATTTAATTCTTTTAGACGAAGCCACTATTTACAATTCTTCGCATGTTTTTGGATTTTTCTCTGTCTTTAATCCCGATGCAATCAAAGATTTAAAATTGTACAAAGGCGGAATTCCGGCTCGTTTTGGAGGGAGAGCATCTTCTGTTTTAGATATTTATCAAAAAGATGGAAACAGCAAAGATTTCCACATGAATGGCGGAATTGGATTAATTTCCAGCCGTTTGCTTGCCGAAGGACCAATTGTAAAAGACAGAGGTTCGTTTTTAATTGGTGGTAGAGCTTCTTATGCGCATTTATTTTTAAAATTATCCGAAGAACAAAAAGACAACTCGGCTTATTTTTATGATTTGAATACCAAATTGAGCTATAAAATTAACGACAATAATAATATTTACTTATCGGGTTATTTTGGTCGTGACGTTTTTGCTATCAACGAAAGTTTCTCTAATATTTACGGAAATACAACTTTAAACCTGCGTTGGAATCATTTATTTTCTGATAAATTATTTTCAAATCTCTCTTTAATTTATAGCGATTATTATTACGGATTGGATTTGGATTTTGTAGGTTTCAATTGGGATTCAGGCATCAAAAATTACAATATCAAATATGATTTTAA
>NCET01000386.1 GCA_002280815.1 Flavobacteriales bacterium 32-34-25
ATCAATCCTAAATCACCTTTTTCTAATTTTCCTTTTTGGGAAAAGAAACCTACTATATCAATTTTATTCAGCTTGTTTTTCTTTCCACCACTAATATAAATAGTTTGAAATTGAGGTGGTTTTGGTAAAGATTTTTCATTTTCAACAGATAAAACTGCTGTATTTTCATAATCTAAATAATCCATTTTTTTCTCAGATTCATGCGCAATGATATAAGCCGTTCCTGTAGCGGTCATACGTGCTGTACGTCCATTTCTATGGGTAAATTCATCTTCTTTTAAGGGTAAATGATAATGAATTACGTGATTCATTTCAGGAATATCCAGTCCGCGAGCGGCTAAATCAGTTGTGATTAAATAGCTTACACTACCATTTCTAAACTGAATCAAAGCACGTTCACGCTCTTCCTGATCCATTCCTCCATGATAATAAGTAGAATAAATTCCTTTTTCGTTCAACGTATCACTAATACGCTCGGCAGCATCACGGTGATTGCAAAAAACAATTGCCGATTCGGATTGCAACGAACATATCAATTGAAATAAAGAATTCAACTTATCTTTTTCCTTAGAAACAACCAATTTGGTCGAAAGATTCGATTCTTCTTCACTTTCAGGAATGAAATCTAAAACCGTTGGATTCACCACTCGGGTGTATTTTGGAATCTCAATATCGGAAGTTGCCGAAACTAAAACACGTTTATTTACCTTAGATAATTTACCAATAATGAAAGACATTTGTTCATGAAATCCCAATTGCAAAGACTTATCAAATTCGTCCAAAATTAAGGTTTGAATTTTATCCAAGCGAAAAGTTCCTCGCTCGATATGATCGGCAATTCTACCTGGCGTTCCTATTAAAACCGCTGGCGGATTGCTTAAATTCTTTATTTCAGTATCGATTGAATGTCCGCCGTAACAAACATTTACTTTATAATCAGTACCCATTTTTTTCCAAACCTGCTCAATCTGCAAACCTAATTCGCGCGATGGAACTAAAATTAAACATTGTACCGAAAGGATTTCAGGCAATAACATTTCTAAAATTGGCATTAAAAAAGCCAATGTTTTTCCGGAACCTGTTGGCGAAAGCAACAAAACATTATTTTCATTCAAGATGGTTTCCTGAGCGGCTTCCTGCATTTCATTTAGGTTTTCGATACCTAAATTTAAAAGTATATTGTTGGAATGGTGTTTCTTATTCATGCCGCAAAGGTAATTAAAAAGATAAAGAGATGTAAAATCGAAATTTTTATTACTCATTAATCTCCTTTTGGTGAGAAAATCAAGGTAGAAATCCTGCTTTAACTTTGATTTTAGTTGCTTTTTATAGTATTTTTATGGTTTCAAATCTTATTCTAAAAAATTATGAAAAAATTCATCTTACTTACATTAACCATTAGTGCTGTGTTTATAGGTTGTAAACCTCAAAATAAATCGGCAGACACTAAAAAAATAAATATTACATTTGAAGCTAAAAGCAATAGCAGTGTTGCTGGAACAGCTACTTTTATTGAAAAAAACGGAAAAGTTACTTTCGAAGCTAAAGTATCTGGATTAAAACCTGGAATTCATGCCATCCACATTCATGAAAAATCAGATTGTTCAGCTGCTGATGGAAGTTCGGCTGGAGGACATTGGAATCCAACATTTAAAAAACATGGAAAATGGGGTGTTGGCGAATACCACAAAGGAGATATTGGTAATTTTACAGCTGATACAAAAGGAAATGGTTCAATTAAAATAACTACTGACGAATGGTGTATAGGTTGTGGAGATCAAACCAAAGACATTCTAGGAAAAGGATTAATTGTTCATGATGGAACGGATGATTTTATTTCTCAACCAGCAGGAAATGCAGGTGCCAGAGTAGCTTGTACTGCAATTATTAAGTAAACATAGAATAACAAATTTTGAAACCATCTTAATTTAACAAAATTGAGATGGTTTTTTTATTTTTAGATAACATCAAAACTATAAAATAACATAGCTTTGTAACATCAAAAAAAGACAATGATTAACCCTTCGGCATCTGGTTGGATTGATAAATTTTTTATCAAACAGGAATTCAAGAAAGAACATATTTTCTTGGATACCGATTCTTTTTATAAAAAAACTAGAGCTACTGGATTTATCTATGGTCATATTATTTCATTTGAAACTCCTACAGCAGTTGACACTAAAGGTTGGGTACAAAATGAAATTCCGAAAGTTGCTTTATTAAATACTTTGTATGGTATTTACGGATTAACCACTCATGATTTTGAACCAAGTAGTTTTGTAAAAAAATGCCTAGATTTTTATGACGATATGCACCCGCAAGGCTTTAATTTATTCAAAAAAGTCCTGCCTAATGGCGCTCCTTCTCTAAACTTAGAAAAGATAATTGATACACGAGTTCAAACTAATGTGGATATTATCAATAAAAATTTCTCTCATATTGTAACCAATGCGTTGCTTTTTATAGATGTATTAGCTTTTAGACAATACTTAATTAACGGAAAAATTCCTGAGAAGTACCTAAAAAAAATTGAAGAAGCCGTTATTAACGTGGTTACTTTAGCCTTAAAAATCAAAACTAATAAATCTAATTATGATGATTTATTAATCAAACTCTTTGAAGCTTCGGTTCGTTATAGCAAATTTTCTAAAATCAGTTCTCAAAATTTAGACGAACTCAACTTGGATTATTTCAGTTCCGATTTGGAAAAATATTAT
>NCET01000387.1 GCA_002280815.1 Flavobacteriales bacterium 32-34-25
GCAAAAAAATATAAAAATGAAATCACAAGACATTCGAAAAGCGTATTTACAATTCTTTGAAAGTAAAGGACATTTAATTGTTCCTTCGGCACCTATTGTTCTAAAAGACGATCCAACCCTGATGTTTAACAACTCAGGAATGGCGCAGTTTAAAGAGTATTTTTTAGGAAACGCCACGCCAAAAAGCAATCGTATTACCGATACGCAAAAATGCCTTCGTGTTTCAGGAAAACACAACGATTTGGAAGATGTAGGTTTTGATACGTATCATCATACGATGTTCGAAATGTTAGGAAACTGGTCTTTTGGAGATTATTTCAAAAAAGAGGCTATTCCATGGGCTTGGGAATTTTTGACCGAAGTGTTGAAACTGGACAAAGACCGTTTGTACGTTTCTGTTTTTGAAGGAAATGAAGCAGAGAATGTGCCTTTTGACCAAGAAGCTTTTGATATTTGGAAACAATTTGTATCCGAAGACCGCATTATCCTTGGAAACAAAAAAGACAATTTTTGGGAAATGGGAGATCAGGGACCTTGTGGACCTTGTTCGGAAATTCATATCGATTTGCGAACTGATGCCGAAAGAGCTGCAATTTCAGGTTTCAGTTTAGTGAATGCCGATCATCCGCAGGTAGTGGAAATTTGGAACAACGTATTTATGGAATTCAACCGTAAAGCCGATGGTTCATTGGAGAAATTACCGGCACAACACGTAGATACCGGAATGGGATTTGAGCGTTTGTGTATGGCAATGCAAGACGTAACTTCTAATTATGATACCGATGTATTTACACCGCTAATCGAAAAAGTGGAGCAAATTACAGGATTAAAATACACTTCAAACGAAGTAAAGAATGTTTCTGAAGAACAAAACAAAACCAATATTGCCATTCGTGTAGTGGTGGATCACGTGCGTGCGGTAGCCTTTGCTATTGCCGACGGACAGTTGCCATCTAACACCGGAGCAGGTTATGTAATTCGTCGTATTTTGCGTCGTGCTATTCGTTACGGATTTACTTTCTTGGGTACTAAAGAACCTTTTATCAATCAATTGGTGGCTGTTTTAGCAGATCAAATGGGCGAATTTTTCCCTGAAATCAAAAAACAACAAACTTTGGTTACCAATGTAATTCGTGAAGAAGAAGCTTCTTTTTTAAGAACTTTAGATCAGGGATTGCAATTATTGGATAACGTAATTGCAACTACCGAAGGAAAAGAAGTAGCAGGAACAAAAGCATTCGAATTGTACGATACTTTTGGTTTTCCAATTGATTTAACCGCTTTAATTCTTAGAGAAAGAGGATTCAGTCTGGACGAAGCTGGTTTTGATAAAGCGATGCAAGAGCAAAAAACACGTTCTCGTGCAGCTTCAGAAGTTTCTACTGACGACTGGAAAATTCTGGTTGACGGAAATACAGAATCTTTTGTAGGTTATGACCAGGTAGAAAACGAAGTAAAAATTACACGTATTCGTAAAGTAGATTCTAAAAAAGATGGTGTTTTATACCAAATTGTTTTAGATGCTACGCCATTTTATCCGGAAGGTGGTGGACAAGTAGGAGACAAAGGAACTTTGGTTTCGGCTAACGAAACTATCGAAATTATAGATACTAAGAAAGAGAATAATCTAATCTTGCATTTTACTAAAAAATTGCCAGAAAATTTAAGCGCTTCTTTTGTTGCTAAAGTAAATACCGATTTAAGAGCAGCGACTTCTAAAAATCACTCGGCAACACACTTAATGCACCAGGCGTTGAGAAGCATTTTAGGAACGCATGTGGAACAAAAAGGATCTTTGGTAAACCCAAAAAATCTACGTTTTGATTTCTCTCATTTTTCTAAAGTGACGGATGAAGAATTGCAACAAGTGGAGGATTTTGTTAATGCTCGAATTCAGGAGCAATTGCCATTAATCGAAAGAAGAAGTATTCCGATCCAACAAGCCTTAGACGAAGGAGCGATGGCTTTATTCGGTGAAAAATACGGAGATAATGTACGTGCGATAAAATTTGGCGACAGCATTGAATTGTGTGGAGGAATCCACGTGAACAATTCGGCTGATATTTGGTCATTCAAAATTGTTTCGGAAGGAGCAGTTGCGGCTGGAATTCGTCGTGTGGAAGCAATTACTGGCGATGGTGTAAGACAATTTTTTGCTTCGCAGGAAGAATTGTTAGATGAGATTAAAACGGCATTGAAAAATCCACAGGATACAGTTAAAGCAGTAGTTTCTTTGCAAGATGAAAATGCTAAGTTGAAAAAACAAGTAGAAGCTTTGTTGAAAGAGAAAGCTAAGAATATGAAAGCGGAATTGGCTAGCGAACTTCAAGAAGTTAACGGAGTTCAATTCTTAGCAAAACAAGTTGATTTGAATGCCGAAGGAGCAAAAGATTTGGCTTATGAATTAGGAAATCTAGGAAACAATTTGTTTTTAGTTTTGGCTACAGCCGAAGAAGGAAAACCAATGTTAAGTTGTTATATTTCTAAAGGATTAGTGGCTGAGAAAAACTTGAACGCAGGACAAGTAGTTCGTGAATTAGGGAAGTTTATCCAAGGTGGAGGTGGAGGACAGCCGTTCTTTGCTACTGCAGGAGGTAAAAATGTTGCTGGAATTGCTGAAGCTTTATCAAAAGCAATTGACTTTGTGAAGTAAATTTAGAACTTTATAAAATCAAGAAACCCTTTTAGGATTGCGTTGGCAAACTAAAAGGGTTTC
>NCET01000388.1 GCA_002280815.1 Flavobacteriales bacterium 32-34-25
TTTAAAGAATCCATGAATTCTTCATAAGAAGCGTCTAATCCAGCGCCATCATTCACACCAACATTGTTGATTAAAGCATCAATACGACCGTATTTAGCAATAATTTTTGCAATGGCTTCTTCAATTTGAACTGGGTTAGTTACATCGGTTTTGCAAAACAAACCATCAATTCCTTGTTTTTGAATTTCTTCGATATAAGCAAATCCACGATCGTTTCTATCAATTACCGCTGGAATAGCACCTTCGGCAGCCAGATGTTGTAAAATAGTTTCTCCAATACTTCCTTTAAGTCCAGCCGCACCAGTAATTACGACTACTTTTCCTTTTAATCCTAAATCCATAATTTATAAGTTATAAAATTGCATTGCGTTGCCACCCATAATGGCAGCTTGCTCTTTGGAGCTTAATTTCGCAATGAAATTGGTTACTAATTCTTTTGTTTTGGTATAATTTCCAGCCACTAAACACACTGGCCAATCGGAACCAAAAAGGATTCGGTTCGAGCCAAAAGTGTCCAAAACGAATTCTATATAAGGTTCAATTTGTTCTGGAGTCCAGTTGTTGTAATCGGCTTCGGTAGTCATTCCTGAAAGTTTGCAATACACATTTTCATGTTTACTAATCACTTTCATTAAAGTTACCCAACCAGCATAAAATCCGTCTTTTATGTAGGGTTTTGCAATGTGATCGATTACAAATTTCTGATTTGGAAAACGACGTACTAAATCTAATGCTGCTCCTAATTGATGCGGAAAAATCAGAATGTCATAAGTGAAATTGTGTTTTTCTAAAGCGGCAATTCCGTTCAGGAAATCAGGACGCAACATAAAGTTATGATCGGCTTCGCCTTGAACCACATGTCTAAATCCTTTTAGTTTTGGAAATTTACTGTAATATTTTAAAACAATATCAATATCAGAATCTCTTAAATCAACCCAGCCTACAACTCCTTTGATAAAGTCATTTTTTTTGGCTAAATCCAAAAGGAAATCGGTTTCTGCCAATGTTTGATCTGCTTGTACAGCAACACAACCATCGATGCCATTGTTTTGGTAAACCAATTTTAAATCTTCAGGCAGGAAATTCTTGCGAATGATTTTCATGTCATCGTCTATCCAAGCGTGTTTTTCCGCTTCGTAGATCCAAAAATGCTGATGTGAATCGATTATCATAACTATTTTAATTTAAAGTCTACAGTAGCTTTAATTACGCCTGTTGCAGGATTTAACCAACTGTCAAAATTAGCAATCATTTCCGTATAAGGAACATTATGGCTAATATACGATTCTGTAGGGAATTGGTCTAAAATACTGATTACGTGTTCAAAATCTTCAGTAGTAGCATTTCGGCTGCACATCAAAGTCATTTCTTTGGCGTGAATCGCTGGATGGCTATAAGTCAATTCTCCTTTGGATAAACCTACAAGTACAAAACGACCACCGTGTGACATGTAATTTGGACAAGTTTCCAAAGCTCCTTTGTGTCCAGAAGCATCAAAAACCGCCGTACATAAATCGCCATTAGTGATTTTTGTAATTTCTTCAACCGTATTTTCTCCTGCTTTTACCGTATAATCAACACCGATTTTTTCTTTGGCGTAAGCCAAACGTTGCTCGTTCATATCAATAGCGATTACTTTAGCACCGGCAATTTGAGCCAGTTTCATAATCCCAATTCCGATAGGACCACAACCCACAACTGCAACAGTTTCTCCTGGAACAATCGCCGCTCTACGAATGGCGTGCGCTCCAATTGCTAATGGTTCTACGATTGCCATTTGGTCGTCAGATAAATTATTTGCCGGCAAAAGGATAGAAGTAGGGACAGTAATTTGTTCCTGCATTCCACCGTCAGTGTGAACACCTAAAACTTTGATGTTCGTACAACAGTTGGTTTTTCCGTTTCTGCAAGCAATACAAGTCCCACAACTTACATAAGGCATAATAACGACATTGTCTCCAGCTTTAATTCCTCTAGAATTTTCTCCAATTTCAAGTACAGTAGAAGCTAATTCGTGTCCTAAAATTCTAGGATAGCTGAAAAAAGCTTGGTTTCCGCCATAAGCATGCAAGTCGGTTCCGCAGATTCCTACTTTGTTGATTTGTAATAAGGCTTCGTTTTCTTTTCTAACAGGTGCTTCTTTTTCTTTTAAAATAAATTCACCTGGTTTTTCGCAAACAATGTATTTCATATATGTAGATGTTATTTTTTATAGGTCATATATGTTATCGCCTTTATTTGATGTTTGTTTGCAACAAACTTATTTTGTTGGCGATTTCATCTTTTCTAAATTATTTTTTTGTTCCAACGTTTGAATAGTTTTGGAAATAAAAAAACACAACTAGAAAAATATTGTGCTTTTCGTTTAAAATCCTATTTTTGTTCAATCGATTGAACAAATATAAAAACTAAGTTGGAAAATAAAAAAAAATCCACAATAAAAGATATTGCTGCTGTATTGGGTTTAACACCTTCGGCGGTTTCTAAAGCATTGAACGATCATCCCCGAATTAGTGATAAGACTAAAATGGCGGTGAAAGAAGCGGCAATTCAGTTGGATTATCAGCCTAATTATTTGTCGAGTGCTTTACGAAAAGGGAAAAGTAATTTAGTTGGCGTTATTATTCCCCGTGTTAATAGCCATTTTTTTTCTTCAGTTGTCGAAAATATTGAAAAAGTACTCAACCTCAATGGTTACAATATTATCATGACGCAGAAAGTACTCAACCTCAATGGTTACAATATTATCATGACGCAGTCTAATGAATTGTATGCCAAAGAATGTCAGGAAATAGATACTCTGTTGAAAATTCAGGTAGACGGAATTATTGCTTCAATGGCAAATGAAACCACCGATTTAGAATATTACCAAAAAATAAAATCCAAAGGCACCGAACTCGTTTTGTTCGATAGAGGCGAAGAGGAATTGAACGTGGATTATGTGGGAATTGATGATTACAAAAGTAGCCACTTGGTTATTGATCATTTGGTTTCGCAAAATTGCAAACGCATAGCTCATATTGCCGGTTTTAAACACATCCGAATTTACAAAGAACGAATTCGAGGCTATAAAGATGCATTGGAGAAATCAGGATTAGCAGCTCCCGAAAATTGGATTATCGAAAGTAATTTGCGTCTGGATGATGGACGCCGAATCATGCAACAATTACTGGATTCGCCTGAAAGACCCGATGCAGTTTATGTGGCGGGAGATATTGCGGCGCTGGGTGCTTTGCAAGTACTTTTAGAAAATAATATTAAAGTACCTGAAGAAATAGCGTTGATCGGTTTTAGTGATGAGCCTTTTACTTCGTTGACACAGCCTTCTATTTCAACGGTAAATCAGCACAGTGATCAAATTGGGAAATTAGCTGCTGAAGCGTTCCTGGAACGAATCAATAATCCTAAGAAAAAATCGATTAACAGAATTATTTTAGAGCCGGAATTGATTATTAGACAATCATCTAATAGGAATTTGAAGTAGTATTTAGGAACACAGATTCAAGAAATTCAAGAAATTTTATCAAATAGAAATTTTAAAAAATCTGTTTTTATTTTTCAAATTTCTCTAATCTGTGTTCCTTCTTTTTTACTACTATTTTTGAGAATTTTGTCTTTCTTTTAAATGTATTTTTTCTAATTCTAACTCCAATTGATTGCGCTCGTTTTCTAGTGATAGGATTTCATTATTGTAATAATCAATATCAGTTTGAACGGCATTTATTTCTGCAGTTCTTTCCTCTGGAGTTCGAAAAAATTGAAATTGAGTTGCCTTAACCAATTTGTTTTTTGCATCTTCTAAGCGTGTTTGATATTCTATTTGTTTGATTTGGTTTTCAGATAGTTTGCTGTTAATGGGAAATTGAGTTGCCTTAACCAATTTGTTTTTTGCATCTTCTAAGCGTGTTTGATATTCTATTTGTTTGATTTGGTTTTCAGATAGTTTGCTGTTAATGGCTGCTTTTCTTTCTTGAGTAAGTCGTTCTTCTTCTAATTTTTCTTGTTCACTGATACGTTGTTTTTGTTCCTGGATTTCTTTTTCCTGCAACTGAAATTGACGATTTTCCTTTTCGGTTTTATTGTTTTTTTCTTCGAAATCTATTCTTCTGTTTTCTTGTAAAATAGTTAAAACAATACTTCCAATAATTAATACTAGAACCACAAAAACAATATAAAAAGTGTTCTTCTTCAACCCCATAATTTTTGGGTTTGTTTCTTCAATTTCTTCTTCGAATTTTTCTTCGATTTGTGGTGTTGGCGTAACAGATTTAAAAGGAGGTGGTATGACTTTTATGATAGTTTGCAATTCGTCTATTTCTCCAGCAGTTTTCCAATCGGGCATTCCAGAAAACCATACAGGAGTTTTGGCGGTAATTTGTTTCATTTGCAATTCGGCTAAGTCAAAAGGACCACTGCTTTCAACACCGTTATGTAAATAATATTTTTTCATTATTGTAAGCAAGTATAAAATTTTGTAAGCTAATAAAACAGAGCGCTATTTATTTTAATTTTTACGAAAGTATTAAAGTTTACTGAGTTTTCGAAATGGATTTAGTAATAGTTATTTTAGTTGTAATAATTAGCTGTTTAATAGTACAATCTAAAATCCAGAACTTTACACAGCGCATAGTTTTTTTGATGTAATTCTTCCACAATTTCAATAATATCGTCTAGTTCTTCGCACAATCCAAAAAAGAATTTATCCAAATGGATACTACTTATTTGTTGCTGTTTTATTCCGTAACCCGAAATAGCTCTAGCACCTGTTATATCGAGAAAATATTGGGCTTCTTCGGCAGTTAAATCCAATACTTTTTTATTGGCAAAGTGAATGATTTTGCCTTTTAGTTTTCCTTCAAATAATTCGGCTATTTCTTCAAGACTATAATAATAATCGTGTAAGCAAATGTTGTTTTCCTGACCAGGCATGACCAAATAGATGATTTGGTAACCTTTAAAATTATGATCATCGTAAAGCAAAGCACCCAGACTTTCTTCCAGACCTTCAATGGTGTCGCAATTCTTGTAAATACTGGCAATTTTATGTTCAAATGCCAAATGTTCTAAATTTTTAAGTGTCTCCGTGCTGATGTCGGTTTCTACATCAGGAACAGCTTCGAGACAAAAAATAAAGTTTTCATTAACCATGCAAATCTATTTTTAAGTTGCTTTAGGTTCACAAATATATGTTTTATTGAAATGATTTTGAGTTCTAAGATGCCAATTAATTAACTGTGTTTTGATGAAAAGCGAAATTTGTTTTTAAGGTAGGATTTCTTTTTTAGAAGTTTCTTTGACTTTCTTTAAAATATATCCAATAAATAATCCATGAATTTTAGTTAATGATTTTTTGCTGATACTATTTGGGCTTGAACAAGCGGAATATTTGATTAATTAAATGCTTTTTTATTCCATTCTTAATTTCAATAGGACTCTATTCTCAGATAAGTTGCGGTTGTGAAACTATTTATTTTATAGTTTGTGGTTTTTAAAGAATAAGTCAAAATCAATTAAAACACCTTGAAGTTTTGATTTGTAGTAATATAATCCATGTCAATAGTGATATATTCTATTAAATGAATCCGAAAATTACTCTTATTTTGTAATGTTCAATTCTGAATTTCCTTTTGATGAAGAATTCAATTGTTCCTGTTTTCTATTTGTAAAGACTAACAAGATAGAAGCAGTAAGAAAACTGACTGATAAATAATTAAAAAATAAAAT
>NCET01000389.1 GCA_002280815.1 Flavobacteriales bacterium 32-34-25
CAGTGTAAATTGACCACCAGTTCCGGAGCAAACTGACCACCACTTTCCAGTTCAAATTGACCACCTAATTTCGGGGTAAATTGATTATTAAAAACTACTAACTTTTTCATGTTGTTAGCACCATACATTCGTTAAAAAAATACGGATTATGGCAAACAAAATAACAGACATGAGTAAAATTAGAAAAGCAATTAAATTCTATTGTAACGGCAAGAGTAAGTTGTTTATAAGTAGCTACTTATCCCTTTCTAGGAATACGGTAAAGAAGTATATTTCTTTATTTGAAGTCCTAGGATTAAGTATTGAAGTGATTAATGAAAAAACAGATGCAGAACTGGAACTTTTGTTTTCACACACTACCGTGGAATCAATTAGTCCCAAATTGCAGATACTTCATGATTTTTTTCCTAAAATGGAACGCGAACTAAAAAAAGTTGGTGTTACCGTACAACATATGTGGGAGCAATATATTGCCGTAAACCCTGATGGTTACAGGAGTTCACAATTTGGTCATCATTACAAAACATGGGGTAAACGAGTCAATCCAGTGATGCACATGAATCACAAAGCTGGTGATAAAATGTATGTGGATTATGCAGGAAAAACACTCTCCCTTATTGATAAAGACACGGGAGAAATCAAAGAAGTACAATTTTTTGTAGCCATATTGGGAGCCAGTCAATACACCTATGCCGAAGCTTCTATGAGCCAACAAAAGGAAGATTTTGTTACATCGGTAGAAAATGCCATGCGTTTTTTTGAAGGCACTCCTGCGGCAATTGTCCCCGATAATTTAAAATCTGCAGTGATAAAAAGCAGTCGTTTTGAACCAACAATTAATGAAACCTTGGCTGATTTAGCCGAACATTACGAAACTACTATCTTGCCTGCCAGGGCTTATAAACCAAGAGATAAATCATTGGTTGAAGGAGCTGTCAAGATATTGTACCGAAGGATTTATGTAAATCTAAAAGAAACTAAATTCTTTTCTCTGGAAGAACTAAACCAGCAGGTATGGGATTTACTTGACTCTCATAATGGTAGAAAACTCACAGGACGTCCTTATTCTCGCCTGGAATTATTTTTAGAAGATGAGAAACAAAAACTACGTCCACTACCACAAGAACGTTTTGAAATCAAATACCAATCCTTTGCAACAGTAATGCAAAACGGGCATGTTCAATTATGTCAAGACAAAAATTACTACAGCGTTCCGTATCAATACGTAAAGAAAAAAGCGAAACTATTGTATACCAAATCAACCGTAGAGATCTATCACAAATACAATCGGGTAGCTGTCCATGCACGAAATTACAAACCTTATGTCTATACCACCACCCCGGAACATTTAGCCAGTACGCATCAATTTGTAGCTCAGTGGAGCGCTGCTCGCTTCATTGATTGGGCTAATAGTATTGATGAGTCAGTAGGAGAATATATTATGCAGATAATCGAAAGTAGAAACCATCCTGAACAGGCCTATAAAAGTTGTTTAGGAATACTAAGCTTCGAGAAAAAGGTAGGGAAAGAGCGATTAATAAATGCCTGCAGGCGGGCACTTGATTTTAAAATTTACAATTTTAAGACCATTCAAAATATTTTAGAAAACAACCTAGACCATATTGATTTTGAACAGGAACCCGAGCAGGAACTCCCGAGTCACGGTAACATAAGAGGAAAACAGTATTATAATTAAATTAAAACCAAGTAATCATGAATGAATCCACAGTAACAAAAATGAAACAAATGAAGCTTTATGGCATGTTCAATGCTTTTAAAACAGCCATTGAAAGCGGAAAAACAGACCATTACACGCTCGATCAGTTTGTATCGATGATTATTGATGCCGAATGGGACGAAAGGCACAATCGTCGTATTCAGCGCAGTATCACCAATGCCCGATTCCATTACAAATCAAATATTGAAAGTATCAATTTTGACCAAACCCGTAATCTTGACCGAAACGTAGTACTGCGTCTGGCAGAATGTGAATTTGTAGAGAAAAACGAAAACATTTTAATCACGGGAAGTACCGGTGTAGGTAAAAGTTATTTAGGTACCGCATTGGGTTACCAAGCCTGCATACAAGGTTTTAAAGTAAGTTATTTTAATACCTCGAAGTTGTTTGCTAAATTAAAAATGGCCAAAGCAGATGGTTCTTACCTACGAGAATTGGCCAAAATAGAACGGCAAGATGTCATTATATTAGACGATTTTGGACTCCAAGCACTAGACAGTCATAACAGAATTACCCTTTTAGAGATCATTGAAGACAGGCATAATAATGGTTCTATAATTGTAACATCACAAATCCCGGTACAAGGCTGGTATGACATCATTGGAGAAAAAACCATAGCTGATGCAATTCTGGATAGACTCATACATCAATCTCACCGACTCGAATTACATGGAGAATCTATGAGAAAGAAAAGAGGAATAAACAAAGGGTAATATTTTAAGTATATTTGAACACTAATTAACAGATGAAAAAAAGTAGTTTTTGATGTAAAATGTAGGTGGTCATTTTGCTCCGGAATTAGGTGGTCATTTTGAATTGGAATCAGGTGCTCACTTTAAATTGGAATTGGGTGGTCAATATCACTGGAATTTGCAAGAGTGGCATAGTATATACCCAAACAGTATTGTGTGTGCACTTTTTGTCTATTCTAAGGAAGAAATCAAACTCTCTGATAAAATCACACGTCAATTCCC
>NCET01000036.1 GCA_002280815.1 Flavobacteriales bacterium 32-34-25
CACAGCTGAAAACGTAATTGCGCGTGAAGAAGGTGATTTCCCTGTTGTTGATCCTTCTAGAGTACATTATACTGACGTTGCTCCTAACCAAATTGCTTCGATTTCTGCATCTTTGATTCCTTTCTTGGAGCATGATGATGCGAATAGAGCCTTGATGGGATCTAACATGATGCGTCAGGCGGTTCCTTTGATCCGTCCTGAAGCTCCGATTGTTGGAACTGGTTTAGAGCGTCAAGTAGCTTCTGATTCTAGAGTATTAATTAATGCTGAAGGGCATGGTACTGTAGAATATGTAGATGCTAATATCATTACTATTAAATACGATCGTTCTGAGGAAGAAAGAATGGTAAGTTTTGATGCTGATGAAAAGACATACAACTTAATTAAATTTAGAAAAACCAATCAAGGAACAAGTATCAACTTGAAACCTATCGTAAGAAAAGGTGACAGAGTGATTCCTGGTCAAGTATTATCAGAAGGATATGCTACTGAAAATGGTGAATTAGCTTTAGGTAGAAACTTAAAAGTAGCGTTCATGCCATGGAAAGGGTACAACTTTGAGGATGCGATTGTAATTTCTGAAAAAGTAGTTCGTGATGATATCTTTACTTCAATCCACGTAGACGATTACTCATTAGAGGTAAGAGATACTAAATTAGGTAACGAAGAATTAACGAATGATATTCCTAACGTTTCTGAAGAGGCTACTAAAGACTTAGATGAAAACGGTATGATTAGAATTGGAGCCGAGGTGAAACCTGGTGACATTTTAATTGGAAAAATTACACCAAAAGGAGAATCTGATCCAACTCCGGAAGAGAAATTGCTTCGTGCAATCTTTGGGGATAAAGCTGGTGATGTAAAAGATGCTTCATTGAAAGCTTCTCCATCTTTGCACGGTGTAGTTTTAGACAAAAAATTATTTGCAAGAGCGGTAAAAGATAAACGCAAACGTACTCAGGATAAAGATGCTTTAGGAGCACTTGAAATGGAGTTTGAAGTTAAATTTACAGAATTAAAAGATAGGTTAATTGAAAAACTTTTCTTGATTGTAAACGGAAAAACATCACAAGGTGTAATGAACGATTTGGGTGAAGAAGTTTTGCCAAAAGGTAAAAAATACACTCAAAAAATGCTTTACGCTGTTGAAGATTTTGCTCACTTAAGCAAAGGTCAATGGGTAGCTGATGACGCAACTAATAAAATGGTGAATGATTTAATTCATAACTATAAAATTAAGTTGAACGATTTACAAGGAGCTTTAAGAAGAGAGAAATTCACGATTACTGTTGGAGATGAATTGCCATCAGGAATTTTGAAATTAGCTAAAGTTTATATCGCTAAGAAACGTAAGTTGAAAGTAGGGGATAAGATGGCAGGACGTCACGGTAACAAAGGTATTGTTGCAAGAATCGTTCGTCACGAAGATATGCCTTTCCTTGAAGACGGAACACCAGTTGATATCGTGTTGAACCCACTTGGGGTACCTTCTCGTATGAACATTGGTCAAATTTATGAGACTGTTCTTGGATGGGCTGGACAAAAATTAGGTAGAAAATATGCTACTCCAATTTTTGATGGTGCTTCACTTGATCAAATTAATGAATTGACTGACGAAGCTGGAATTCCACGTTTTGGACATACACATCTTTATGATGGTGGTACAGGAGAGCGTTTCCATCAAGCAGCAACTGTGGGTGTAATTTACATGTTGAAATTAGGACACATGGTTGACGATAAGATGCACGCACGTTCTATCGGACCATACTCGTTGATTACTCAACAACCACTTGGAGGTAAAGCTCAATTTGGAGGTCAGCGTTTTGGAGAGATGGAGGTTTGGGCACTTGAGGCTTATGGAGCTTCTAGTACACTTCGTGAAATCTTAACAGTTAAATCTGATGACGTAATTGGTAGAGCTAAAACTTACGAGGCTATCGTAAAAGGTGAAACTATGCCAGAACCAGGATTACCAGAATCATTCAATGTATTAATGCATGAATTGAAAGGTCTTGGATTAGACATTAGATTAGAAGAATAATATTCAGTATTCAGTGTTCAGCTTTTAGTAATCAGTTCTTAACTGAAAACTCAAAAACTGAATACTGAACACTATTTTTAATTAGTTTTCAGGATTTATACCCGTAAACCGTTCCGATTTTTTAAAAAATTAAATTTTTAGTTTTTTAACTAGCACTTCAAATAGTCGTTTGAAGTTTAGAGAAGTAACCCGAGGTAATAGGTGATGCAAAAAGCAGTATCTAAAATCAATTTTTAATTGCAAATAAATCAATAGTAAAAACTATGATGAATAATAGAAATAATAATAAAGAGAAAAGCCAGGTAAAAAGGTTTGACAAAATTTCGATAGGACTAGCTTCTCCTGAATCTATCTTGAAAGAATCAAGAGGTGAAGTTTTAAAGCCAGAAACTATCAATTATAGAACACACAAACCAGAACGTGATGGTCTTTTCTGCGAAAGAATCTTCGGACCTGTAAAAGATTTCGAATGTGCTTGTGGTAAATACAAAAGAATCCGTTACAAAGGAATCATTTGTGACCGTTGTGGTGTTGAAGTTACTGAGAAAAAAGTACGTCGTGATAGAGTTGGTCACATCAACTTGGTTGTGCCTATTGCTCATATTTGGTATTTCCGTTCTCTTCCTAACAAAATTGGTTATATCCTTGGTCTTCCATCTAAGAAATTAGATATGATTATTTACTACGAAAGATACGTAGTAATCCAAGCAGGTATTGCTAAAAATGCAGAAGGAGAATCATTACAAAGATTAGATTTCTTAACTGAAGAAGAATATTTGAATATTTTAGATACACTTCCTCAGGATAACCAATATTTAGATGATTTTGATCCTAATAAATTTGTTGCCAAAATGGGAGCAGAGTGTATTATGGATTTATTAGCTCGTATTGATTTAGATCAATTGTCTTACCAATTAAGACACTCAGCTAATAATGAAACGTCTAAACAACGTAAAACAGAAGCATTAAAAAGATTACAAGTTGTGGAATCTTTCCGTGAGTCTAACCTGAACCGTGAGAACCGTCCAGAATGGATGATTATGAAAGTTGTTCCTGTTATTCCACCAGAATTACGTCCGCTTGTGCCACTTGATGGAGGTCGTTTTGCAACTTCAGATTTAAATGACTTATACCGTCGTGTAATTATCCGTAACAACCGTTTGAAAAGATTAATGGAGATTAAAGCTCCTGAAGTTATCTTGAGAAACGAAAAACGTATGTTGCAAGAATCGGTAGATTCATTATTTGATAACACTCGTAAAGCTTCTGCTGTTAAAACAGAATCAAACAGACCATTAAAATCATTATCTGATTCCTTAAAAGGTAAGCAAGGACGTTTCCGTCAAAACTTACTTGGAAAACGTGTGGATTATTCTGCTCGTTCGGTAATTGTTGTTGGACCTGAATTGAAATTATTCGAATGTGGATTGCCAAAAGATATGGCAGCTGAATTATACAAACCTTTTGTTATCCGTAAATTGATAGAAAGAGGAATTGTGAAAACAGTTAAATCTGCTAAGAAAATTATAGATAAAAAAGAGCCTGTAGTTTGGGATATTCTTGAAAACGTAATTAAAGGACACCCAGTATTACTGAACCGTGCTCCTACATTACACAGATTGGGTATTCAAGCTTTCCAACCAAAATTAATTGAAGGAAAAGCAATCCAATTACACCCATTAGTATGTACGGCTTTCAACGCGGATTTTGACGGGGATCAGATGGCTGTTCACTTGCCATTAGGACCAGAAGCAATCCTTGAAGCTCAATTATTAATGTTAGCTTCTCACAACATCCTGAATCCTGCTAACGGTGCTCCTATTACGGTACCTTCTCAGGACATGGTTTTGGGTCTTTATTATATGACCAAAGAGCGTTTGTCTACTCCAGAAAAGAAAATTTTAGGAGAAGGACTTACTTTTTACTCTGCTGAGGAAACAAATATTGCATTAAACGAAGGAAGATTAGAATTGAATGCTCGTGTGAAAATTAGAGCAAAAGATTTTAATGAAGCTGGAGAATTGGTTTACCAAATTATCCAAACAACTGCAGGTCGTGTATTATTTAACGAAGTAGTACCAGAAGCTGCAGGATATATCAATGATGTATTGACTAAGAAAAACCTTAGAGACATTATCGGTCACGTATTAAATTCAACAAGTGTACCAGAAACGGCTGCCTTCTTGGATAACATGAAAGATATGGGGTATAAATTCGCATTCCGCGGAGGTTTATCATTCTCATTAGGTGATATTAGAATTCCAGAACAAAAAACACAATTGATCGCTGACGCAAGAGAACAAGTAGAAGGAATTTCTGCTAACTATAACATGGGTCTTATTACCAATAACGAACGTTACAACCAAGTTATTGACGTATGGACTTCTGCGAATGCACAATTGACAGAATTAGCAATGAAAAACATTAGAGAAGACCAACAAGGTTTCAACTCGGTGTATATGATGCTTGACTCTGGAGCTCGTGGATCTAAAGAGCAAATTCGTCAGTTAACTGGTATGCGTGGTTTGATGGCTAAGCCTAAAAAATCGACTGCTGGTGGTGGTGAAATTATTGAAAACCCGATTCTTTCTAACTTTAAGGAAGGTCTTTCTATCCTTGAGTACTTTATCTCTACTCACGGTGCTCGTAAAGGACTTGCCGATACGGCTCTTAAAACGGCAGATGCTGGATACTTGACTCGTAGATTACATGACGTTTCTCAAGACGTTATTGTTAACATCGAAGATTGTGGAACATTAAGAGGTGTTGAAGTTTCAGCATTGAAGAAAAATGAAGAAATCGTTGAATCATTAGGAGAAAGAATTTTAGGACGTGTTGCATTACAAGACGTAATTAATCCTTTGACTAATGAAGTATTAGTAGCTTCAGGACAACAAATTACTGAAGCAATCATGAAAACAATTGAAGCTTCTCCATTAGAAAGTGTTGAAGTTCGTTCTCCATTAACTTGTGAGGCATTAAAAGGTATTTGTGCTAAATGTTACGGACGTAACTTGGCTACTGGAAAAATGACTCAAAGAGGTGAGGCTGTTGGTGTAATTGCTGCACAGTCAATTGGAGAGCCAGGTACACAGTTAACACTTCGTACTTTCCACGTTGGAGGGGTTGCAGGAGGTATTTCTGAAGAGTCTAGTATTATTGCTAAATTCCCAGGAAAACTTGAAGTTGAAGATTTGAAAACTGTAAAAGGTGAGGATAATGAAGGAAACGAAGTGGATATCGTTGTTTCACGTTCTACAGAATTAAAATTAGTTGACGAAAAAACAGGTATTGTTTTAAATACTCACAATATTCCTTACGGTTCTAGTATTTTTGTAAAAGACGGTCAGTCTATTGGAAAAGGCGAAGTAATCTGTAAATGGGATCCATATAATGGAGTTATCGTTTCTGAATTTACTGGTAAAATTGCTTACGAAGATTTAGAGCAAGGACAATCGTTCATGGTTGAAATCGATGAGCAAACTGGTTTCCAGGAAAAAGTAATTTCTGAATCTAGAAACAAAAAATTAATCCCAACCTTATTAGTTTACGGTAAAGATGGTGAATTGATTCGTTCTTACAACTTACCAGTTGGAGCCCACTTGATGGTTGAAAACGGTGAGAAAATTAAAGCAGGTAAAGTATTGGTGAAAATCCCACGTCGTTCTTCTAAATCAGGAGATATTACTGGAGGTTTACCTAGAATTACTGAGCTTTTAGAAGCACGTAATCCTTCTAATCCAGCTGTAGTTTCTGAAATTGATGGTGTTGTTTCTTTTGGAAAAATCAAAAGAGGTAACCGTGAGATTGTTATCGAATCTAAATTTGGAGAAGTTAAGAAATACTTAGTGAAATTATCTAGTCAAATTCTTGTTCAAGAGAATGACTTCGTAAGAGCGGGTGTTCCTTTGTCAGACGGAGCAATTACTCCAGATGATATCTTGAGAATTCAAGGTCCAGCTGCTGTTCAACAGTACTTGGTTAACGAAATTCAAGAAGTTTACCGTTTACAAGGGGTAAAAATCAACGACAAACACTTTGAGGTAGTTATTCGTCAAATGATGCGTAAAGTAAGAGTTCAGGATCCAGGAGATACTTTATTCTTAGAAGATCAATTAATTCACACTAAAGACTTTATTGTTGAAAACGATAAATTATACGGTATGAAAGTGGTTGAGGATGCAGGAGATTCTTCTAACTTAAAAGAAGGTCAAATTGTTACTCCACGTCAATTGAGAGATGAGAACTCATTGTTGAAACGTTCTGATAAAAACCTAGTTGTTGCTCGTGATGTAGTTACTGCAACTGCAACTCCAGTACTTCAAGGTATTACAAGAGCTTCGCTTCAAACGAAATCGTTTATTTCTGCTGCTTCTTTCCAAGAAACAACTAAAGTATTAAACGAAGCTGCTGTAGCAGGAAAAGTGGATTATTTAGAAGGATTGAAAGAGAATGTTATTGTAGGACACAGAATCCCTGCTGGTACAGGTATGAGAGAATACGATAACGCTATTGTAGGTTCTAAAGAAGATTACAACGATATGATGGCAAACAAAGAAGAATATATTTATTAATAAATAATATGTTTTTAAATTAAGAAATAGAAAGATTACCTCGTGTAGTCTTTCTATTTTTTTTATATTGTCACTTTAAAAATTGAAAACGATGAAAGATCAACAAGAACAAATTAATATTGAATTAGACGAAAAAACTGCTGAAGGAATTTATTCTAATTTGGCTATAATCAATCACTCATCTTCAGAGTTTGTTTTAGACTTCGTAAGTATCATGCCTGGTGTTCCTAAAGCTAAGGTGAAGTCAAGAATCGTTTTGACTCCGCAACACGCTAAGCGATTGTTAAAGGCTATTGGTGAAAACATTCACCGTTTTGAAGTAGCTCATGGCGAAATCAAGGATACGGAGCAAACTCCAATTCCGCTTAATTTTGGTCCTGCTGGACAAGCGTAAAATAACAAAGGCTTTCATTTATTGAGAGCCTTTTTTTATTCTTTTCGAGGAATAATTTTCCTTTTTTTAGTAGCTAAACGAGTTTTAGGGTAGTTTGTCGGAAATGTTTTTTACTGCTTTTGTATTGCTATAGATTTGTTTCATAATAAAATCATAACCGAAGAAACAAAGCCATGAACAACTTAAAAACATATAAAACTAATTCTAAATTGACACAAATAATAGCTGTGTTTGTATTGTTTTTTATGTTCTCTTTTTCAGGATTCAGCCAGTCTCAATCTGCTTCTAATATCAATTTTAATGGAAAAGTAGAATCTACTAATGTAAAGTTGGAAACTTCTAGAGCTACTTCTAATATGGAATTTGCACTTTGGTTTATGGGAACGAAACAAGATCCTAATTCTACATTATCAGTAGAAGGTACAAATGCTAAGAAATTAATCATTACTTCAGGAATTGCGCCAAATCGTTTGTTAATTAAAGCTTTCTTGAAAAAAGTAGTGAATTACGAAAATTCATTATCTTAAAAAGTATAAACCTAACCAAAAATAAATTATACCCACAAAAAAAACGTCCCGAGAAATCGAGACGTTTTTTTTTGTGGAATTAAGTGTTGTTTTTTAGTCTAATTCAGAAGTAAAAAACAATTTAACACTTGGATATTTATTTTGAGTCATTTGGATTGTAAAGTCCGAATCTGCTAGAAAGACCAATTGATCGTATTTATCCTTGGCAAGGAATTTTTGTTTGATTCGTTTGAATTCTTTAAACTCCTCATTTTTAGCATCGTCTGGTTTTACCCAACAAGCTTTGTGTACAGGGAAATTTTCATAAGTACATTTTGCACCATATTCGTGCTCTAAACGGTATTGAATTACTTCGTACTGAAGTGCTCCAACAGTTCCAATTACTTTTCTATTGTTCATTTCTAAAGTAAATAACTGTGCCACACCTTCATCCATTAATTGATCAACCCCTTTGTCCAGCTGTTTTGCTTTCATTGGGTCGGCATTATTAATGTATCTAAAGTGCTCCGGAGAGAAACTTGGAATTCCTTTGAAATTCATGATTTCACCTTCGGTTAAAGTATCTCCAATTTTAAAATTTCCAGTATCGTGAAGTCCCACAATATCACCAGGATAAGAGATGTCTACAATTTCTTTTTTCTCAGCAAAAAAAGCATTTGGACTAGAAAATTTTAGATTTTTCTTCTGACGAACGTGGTAATACGGTTTGTTTCTTTCGAAAGTTCCGGAAACAATTTTTATAAAAGCCAAACGGTCACGGTGTTTTGGATCCATATTAGCATGGATTTTAAACACAAAGCCAGAAAGCTTTTCTTCTTTTGGATCAACTAATCGAGTTTCTGATTCCTTAGCTCTTGGTGAAGGAGCAATTGCAACAAAACAGTCTAATAACTCTCTAACACCAAAATTGTTCAATGCAGAACCAAAAAATACGGGTTGTAATTTTCCGTCCAGATAATCTTGCTGGTTGAATTTGGGATATACTTCGTCAATTAACTCTAGTTCTTCACGCAAACGATCAGCTGGTTTTTGACCAATTATTTTTTCTAATTCAGGATTTTGTACATCCGAAAAAGCGATAGTTTCCTCGATGTTTTTACGGCTGTCTCCACTAAATAAGTTAATGTTTTGTTCCCAAAGATTGTAAATTCCCTGAAAATCATAACCCATTCCAATAGGGAAACTCAATGGAGTAACGGTAAGACCCAGTTTTTGTTCTACTTCGTCCATTAAATCGAAAGCGTCATGTCCTTCACGATCTAATTTGTTGATAAAAACAATGATTGGAATTTTACGCATTCTACAAACTGCAACTAATTTCTCAGTTTGTTCCTCAACTCCTTTTGCTACGTCAATTACCACAATAACGCTGTCAACAGCAGTTAAAGTTCTAAAAGTATCTTCGGCAAAATCCTTGTGTCCAGGTGTATCTAGAATGTTGATTTTTTTATCCTTATAGTTGAATGCTAAAACCGAAGTAGATACCGAGATTCCTCTCTGACGCTCAATTTCCATGAAATCACTCGTCGCTCCTTTTTTAATTTTGTTGTTTTTTACAGCTCCTGCTTCCTGGATTGCTCCTCCAAAAAGTAATAATTTTTCGGTAAGAGTTGTTTTTCCAGCATCAGGATGCGAGATGATTCCAAAGGTTCTTCTACGTTGTATTTCTTTTAAAAAGCTCATATTAAATATAAATAGTTTGCAAAAGTACTATTTATAAATGCGATTTAAAAATAAATAAGTTTCCACTTGATTTACAGTGCTTATAGTTTGTCTGGTTGTGTTATACCTGGTTTTTAAAAGAAAGTTTTTTAGCAAAACTCCTATCTGAATTTTTTTGACGATAATTTTTTGTTAATAGTCCAGTGGAAACTTGTATAATGTAATTGAATTGTTATTTTTGTTCGTTTTTACTGAAATAAATTTAAATACTATTCTTTTAAGTTGTTAACTTGCCAGAGTGTGAATTCAATAATTTGTACATTCAGATAATCGTTAAAATTTAAAATTACCAAAAGCAAATGCCTTTAAAATCCTTAAGAATGAAATCCATAAATATTAAAAATGCACTATTGTTTTTTGTGCTCTTTTTGTTGAATACAGCAATTAATGCTCAGGAAATAATTAAAGACACTGTTGTTGCTGAGGCTAAAAAAGCAGCTCCAAGTCAAAGACAAAAAATTGATGGTGTTATTGCTAATGTGGGAGACTACATTATTTTGGATTCTGATATTGATAAAGCTTATTTAGAGATTTCTAGTCAGGGAGGTTCTGTAAAAGATATTACCAGATGCCAAATGTTAGGTAAATTATTGGAAGATAAATTATATGCACATCAGGCTATTCAGGATAGTGTGAAGGTTACTGATGCAGAGGTTAAGTCTATGATGGACGAACGTTTGACTTATATGGTTCAGCAAATTGGTTCGCTTGAAAAAGTGATTAAATATTATAAGAAAGATACTGAGGAAGAGTTTAGAAGTTATTTTTTTGATATTTTAAAGGAAAACAAACTGACTTCTGAAATGCAAAAAAAGATAGTTGACGAAGTTGAAATTACTCCAGAGGAAGTTCGTAATTTTTTTAAGAAACTGTCTAAAGATGAGTTGCCAGTTTTTGGTGCTGAAATGGAAGTTTCACAAATTGTTATTGAGCCAAAAATAACTCAAGCTGAAAAACAAAAGGTAATAGATAAATTGAATGGTTTTAAAAAAGACATTCAGGAAGGTTCTAGTTTTGCAACTAAAGCGGTTTTGTATTCTCAGGATCCAGGTTCTAGATCAAGTGGTGGTTTTTATAAAATGACTCGTAAAACACCTTTTGTAAAAGAATTTAAGGATGTGGCTTTTGATTTAGAAGAAGGAGAAATATCGGCTCCGTTTGAAACTGAATACGGTTTTCATATTATTTACTTAGAAAAAATAAAAGGACAGGAGTTAGAATTGCGTCATATTTTATTGAGTCCTACTGTTACTAATGAAGCTTTGGAAGAAGCTAAAGAAAAAGCTACTTTGGTTAGAAAACGTATTGTAGATAAAGAAATTACTTTTGCTGATGCGGCTCGAACAATGTCGGATCAAAAAGAAACTAGAGCAAATGGCGGGGTTTTGATTAATCCGAATACACAGGATACTCGTTTTGAATTGACTAAAATGGATCCTAGCCTGTATTCACAAGTTTCTAATTTAAAGGATAACGAGATTTCAACGCCTATTTTAGATGAAACGGCATCAGGAAAAAAACAATATAAATTAATCACAGTTACTAATAGAATTAACGAGCATACTGCTGATTATTCTCAGGATTATGTAAAAATCAAAGATTTAGCTTTAAAGGAAAAGCAAATCAAAACTATCGGTAAATGGTTTGATGAAAAAATTAAAGAAACCTATATCAAGATTATTGGAGAATACAGAGATTGTAATTTTACAAATAATTGGTTGAAAAAATAATTTGGTCAAAATAAATAAAAAGAGTTAGTTTTATGAATTCATAAAGTTGACTCTTTTTTTAATTTAAAATAGTTTTAAAATGTCTGATGTTGCGGCAATACATAATTTAGTTCAAAAACACACTGAGTTAAAAACTGAAATAGCAAAAATTATTGTTGGTCAGGAAAAAGTAATCGATCAGTTGTTGCTGTGCATTTTTTCAGGTGGTCATGCACTTTTAGTTGGTGTCCCTGGTTTAGCCAAAACATTGATGGTAAATACTATTTCGGAAGCTTTAGGGCTTCATTTTAAAAGAATTCAGTTTACGCCAGATTTAATGCCTTCGGATATTTTAGGAAGTGAAATCCTGGATGAAAACCGTCAATTTAAATTTGTAAAAGGGCCTGTTTTTTCGAATATTATTTTGGCAGACGAAATTAATAGAACGCCGCCTAAAACCCAGGCAGCTTTATTGGAAGCCATGCAGGAGCGTTCGGTGACGATTGCAGGAGTGAATCATAAATTAGATTTGCCTTATTTTGTTTTGGCAACTCAAAATCCAATTGAACAAGAAGGAACTTATCCTTTGCCTGAAGCGCAGCTGGATCGTTTTATGTTTGCTGTAAAATTAGAATATCCTTCTTTTGAAGAAGAAGTTCAGGTGGTAAAAAGAACTACTTCAGATGTAAGTCAGAAAGTTAATCCATTATTTACTGCTCAGGAAATTATAGATTTTCAGCATTTAATTCGCCGAATTCCTGTGGCTGATAATGTGGTGGAATATGCAGTAGCTTTAGTGAGTAAAACGCGTCCTGATAGTAATTTGGCAACCGACTTTGTTAAGAATTATTTAGATTGGGGAGCAGGGCCCAGAGCATCTCAAAATTTGATTTTAGCGGCTAAGGCACACGCTGCTTTTAATGGGAAATTTTCTCCAGATATTGAGGATGTTGTTGCTGTGGCAACCTCTGTTTTAAGACATCGAATTATAAAAAACTACAAAGCTGATGCCGAAGGAATTACTGAAGAAATGATAATTGCTAAGCTGGTTTAAGGCTTCTAAAATCAATAGTTTTGTTAAAATAAGCACTTTTTTGCATCACAACAAATTTTAAGTTTGTGATAAATTGGTTTACGAATTATTGATTTTGTATAAATTGAGTTAAAATTTGGTTTTCTCTTAATATAATGTCTTCTGAGTGCATATTTTTCAATAATAAGTATTTTGTGAATCGAGAGAGGTTAAAAATTTTTAAAATCTCAGCTTTAATAACTAAATTTGCATCACAAATAAAAAAAACCTAAAATATTGTGGCTTTTGGTATTGAAATAATCAAGAGAATTTGCCATTAACATTGAAATACTTCAATTATGAACATTTATAACGATTACATCCAGGAGATCGAAGAAAGAAAAATTCAAGGACTTCACCCTAAGCCAATTGATGGTGCTGAATTGTTAAGCGCTATCATTGAGCAAATCAAAGATTTGAATAACGAGTACAGAGCAGATTCTCTTAACTTCTTTATTTACAATGTTGTTCCTGGGACTACTCCTGCTGCTACAGTAAAAGCTAATTTTTTAAAAGAAATCGTTTTAGGTCAGTCAGTAGTTGCTGAAATTACGCCTGCTTTTGCTTTAGAGTTGTTATCACACATGAAAGGTGGAACTTCTATAAAAGTATTACTTGATTTAGCTTTAGGTTCTGATATTGCTATTGCAAAAGACGCTGCAGCCGTATTAAAAACACAAGTTTATCTTTATGAAGCGGATACAGATCGTTTAGCTGAAGCTTTCAATAACGGTAACGAAATTGCTAAGGATATTTTAGAAAGCTATGCTAAAGCTGAGTTCTTTACTAAATTACCTGAAATAGCAGAAGAAATTAAGGTTGTTACTTTTATTGCTGGTGAAGGAGATATTTCAACTGATTTACTTTCTCCAGGAAACCAAGCACACTCTCGTTCAGATCGTGAATTGCATGGAAAATGTTTAATTTCTCCTGAAGCACAAGCTGAAATTAAAGCATTAGCAACAGCGAATCCTGATAAGAGCGTGATGTTAATTGCTGAAAAAGGGACTATGGGTGTAGGTTCTTCAAGAATGTCAGGTGTAAACAACGTGGCACTTTGGACTGGAAAACAAGCAAGTCCTTATGTTCCATTTATTAATATTGCTCCAATCGTTGCAGGAACAAA
>NCET01000390.1 GCA_002280815.1 Flavobacteriales bacterium 32-34-25
GAAAGTTACCGTGGTCAATAGAGCAGCCAATGATGCAAGCATACACGTATTACCTCATTTTTGGTTTCGCAATTTCTGGAAACACAACACCAGACATCCGCGACCTAATATGGAATCGGTTTCTAATAATGCGATACTTTCTAAAAGCAGCAGAAACGGAGACTATTATTTCTATCATGAATATGGCGAACAGCTTTTTTGTGAAAACGAAACCAATAACGAGCGTATTTATAAGTTTGACAACGAATATGAGTATGTTAAAGACGGAATTAACAATCACGTTGTAAACGGAGCATCGACTGTAAATCCTAACAAAATTGGGACTAAAGCAGCTATTTGGTACAAATTAGATTTAAAAGCTGGCGAAGAAAAAAGTATTAACCTCCGTTTAAGCAATGTTGCCTTAGAAAATCCTTGGGGCGATTTTGAAACACTTTTCAACCAAAGAAAACAAGAATGTGAAGCTTTTTATAACGAAACCATAAACGAAAAAATACCAGAAGCACATCGTGCTATTGCAAAAAGTGCTTTTTCGGGCTTGTTGTGGACCAAGCAATTTTACTATTTCAATATCCACAAATGGCTATTTGGCGGCACTGAGGAAACACCGGCAAACAGAAGCAATCCGCGAAATTTCAGCTGGCAACATCTTAACAACCGCCACGTGATTTCCATGCCCGACAAATGGGAATATCCTTGGTATGCCGCTTGGGATTTAGCATTTCACATGGCATCTTTTGTAGAAATCGACCCTTGTTTTGCCAAGCAACAATTGCTGTTAGTTTTACAGGAAAGTTATATGCACCCTAACGGGCAAATTCCTGCTTACGAATGGAATTTTAGCGATGTGAATCCTCCTGTTCATTCTTGGGCCGTTTGGCATGTTTACGAAAAAGACAAAGTTCGCACTGGCAAAGCCGATACCCCATTTCTGGAAAAAGCATTCCAAAAACTGCTTATCAATTTTACTTGGTGGGTAAACCAAAAAGATACCAGTGGCACCGATTTGTTTGAAGGTGGATTTTTAGGATTGGACAATATTGGGGTTTTCGACCGCAATCACATGCCGGAAGGAATTAAGAAAATGCAACAGGCCGATGCGACAAGTTGGATGGCAATGTTTTCGTTAAATATGCTTCGAATGTCACTCGAACTGGCAAAAACCAACAAAATCTACGAAGAAGTATCTGCTAAGTTTTTCCGACACTTTTTAAACATTGCCTGGGCCATGCACCATATTGGTAAAAAAGACATTTCGCTTTGGGACGACCAAGACAATTTCTATTATGATGTTGTCGAAATGTCCAATGGTAAAACCGAACGTTTGCGAGTTCGCTCTTTAGTAGGTGTTATCCCAATGTTTGCTGTCGAAATCATGCACAAAGATTTATTTGATCAATTGAAAGATTTTAGAAGACGCGCTAACGAAATTATAAGAACACGTCCAGATCTGGCATCGTTGATCTCTAATTTAGACAAAGCCAATGAAGAAGGGAATTTCCTATTCTCGATCATGCGTGGTTTTAGGTTAGAGAATCTATTAAAACGTTTGTTGGACGAAAATGAGTTTTTATCCGAGTTTGGAATTCGTTCACTTTCTAAATTTCATAAAGACCATCCATTTGTGTTTAATGGTTCGCACCAAATTCAGTATGAACCTGGCGAAAGCCGTTCGGCTATGTTTGGCGGAAATTCTAACTGGCGAGGCCCTATCTGGATGCCATTGAATTATATGATTATTCAATCGTTGCGAAAATATTATACTTTTTATGGCCCAACGTATGTTTATGAATTCCCAACGGGTTCCGGAAACAAACTGAATCTAAAAGAAATTGCAAACGAACTGAGCAAACGATTAATCAAACTCTTTGAAAGAAACGAAGAAGGTAAATTTCAATACCATGCCGATGACCATGAAAAGCATTTTGCTAAAGACGAGCATTTTAGAAACGAACACTTCTTCTATGAATTTTTTGATGGTGACAGCGGTAAAGGACTTGGTGCTTCACACCAAACCGGATGGACGGCTTTGATCGCTAATTTGATTCTGGAATTAGAGAAGAATAGTTAATTGTCATTTGTAATATACTTAAACTCCCGTCTTGTTTTTAGGAACGAGACGGGAGTTTTTTGTTTTTCTAGCAAAAGTGTAAGCATATTTAGGAAACTAATGTACCTCCCTTTGTAGTGGGATACTTATACTAAAAACAAAAAAAGAACTAAAAAAACTACAAACAAAATAAAAAATAGTTTAGCTTTGTTAGTATAATCTTATTAATTAACAACCTTTAAAAAATTATTTATGTCAAATTTACTCAACAACCGTGTAAACACTACGGCTACGGCAGCACAGCTAACAGCAGTAAAAGCCGCTTTTCAAACCATTTTAACCAACCTTCCTTTTCTGGTGGGACTTACCGCTGACGAGAGGAAATCCATGAACGCCATTGATGTCAACAACAAAGCCTTTACCGAAGACGCTCTCAATGCTGCGGTAAACAACCCCACACTGGTTCCTCCCTATCTTTCGGTGCCGAATTTACAAAGTGATTTAACGCTTTTTACCCAAATGGACGAAATATCAGGATTAGCGAACCAGCTGTGTGAGCGCATTGAAGATACCAGAATGCTAGCTGGTAGCGAGGCATACGCTGTGGCACTAGCATTGTATAAATCCTTTGGCTCAGCTGCC
>NCET01000037.1 GCA_002280815.1 Flavobacteriales bacterium 32-34-25
GTGGTCATTTTGCTCCGGAATTAGGTGGTCATTTTGAATTGGAATCAGGTGGTCACTTTAAATTGGAATTGGGTGGTCAATATCACTGGAATTTGCAATACAGCGAAGAAGATGATTTAACACATATAAAATGGTTAATCCCAATATTTCAAGATTCAAGATATATAAAAGTAAATGATAGACCGGTTTTTGTTTTTTATAGACCTACAGCTATGCCTGATATAGCTAAAACACTTCAGGTTTTTAGAGAAGAATGTGAAAAACAAGCAGTTGCAAAACCTTATTTTATAGCGTCTAATTCACATAATATTGCTGATTTGACTAAATTAGGATTTGATGATATATTTAATTTTCAACCACAATTAAGTGTTTTAAAAGGAGCTTTTAATGATACAGCTACAATAGGTAAATGGATAGCAAATTTGAAATTAGGGATTTTTAGTTCAAAACTAAAAGTTTATAATTACAGAACGGCTAAACAGTTAATGAAGAAAAAATTGGATTATAAATATTTACCATGTGTATTCGTTGGATGGGATAATACCGCCCGAAGGAATGAAAAAGGAATAATAATAAAAGGACAGAATGTAATTGATTTTAAAGAAGATGTAACAGATGAAATTACCTCTTTATTAAAACAACAGAGACTTGAACAAGAAAATTTTATTTTCATAAATGCTTGGAATGAATGGGCAGAAGGAAATCATCTGGAACCAGATTCTAAAAATGGGTTATCTTATTTACAGGCATTAAAAGAAATTTTTGAAAAACATGACTAAAATAAAACCCATAGCAATCTATCTTCCGCAATTTCACCCTATACCTGAAAACGATGAATGGTGGGGTAAAGGATTTACGGAGTGGACTAATGTTACCAAGGCTAAGCCTTTATTTGAGGGGCATTATCAGCCACATTTACCAGCTGATTTGGGTTTTTATGATTTGCGTTTGGAAGAAGCTCGTTTGGCTCAGGAACAAATGGCAAAGGCTTATGGAATACATGGTTTTTGTTATTATCATTATTGGTTTAATGGAAAACGCTTATTACACGAACCTTTAGATAGAAAATTAAAAAATCCCAAAGAAGATTTGCCTTTTATGCTCTGTTGGGCTAACGAAAATTGGACACGTGCTTGGGATGGATTGGATAGAGAAGTATTGCTTAAACAAGAATATAGTTTTGAAGATGATTTGATTCATATAGAACATTTGATTAGCTATTTCAAACAAGAACATTATATTAAAGTAGAAGGCAAACCCGTATTTATAGTTTATAAACCCAATCAATTTCCAGATATATTAAAAACAATCAATATTTGGAGAAAAACTGCTAAAGAAGCAGGTTTTCCTGACATGTATATAGGTTATGCACTCAATGCTGACAATCAATTTGAGCCTAAAAGTAAAGGCTTTGATTTTGCCTTCGAGTTTCAACCTAATTCTATGAATTGTCCACCAAATAACTTTTTTTCGGAAACACTATTGAATAAAGTAATTAGAAAAATAAAAAAGAAATTGAAAATTAAAGTGACTGTTGTTACTTGTTTTGTGAATTATTCAGAATATGTAAAAAATCAAATCAATAAAGATTTTATTGCGAATGTTTACCCAGGGATTACGCCTATGTGGGATAATTCAGCCCGGCGAAAAAAGAATCCATTTATATTACACGATTCTAGCCCAGAGCATTATAAAAACTGGTTAACTCATCTGAAGAATAATTATTCTTGGGAAACAATGCCTGAAAATTTTCTTTTTATTAATGCCTGGAACGAATGGGCCGAAGGGAATCATTTAGAACCTTGTCAAAAATGGGGAACTAAATATTTAGAAGCGACTAAAGAGATATTAAAGTAATTTACAATAGTTTTTATATGAATCAACCATTGGTTTCTATTTGTATTCCAACTTATAATGGAGAAAAATTTATAGAGCAAGCTTTGCAGTCTGCCATAAATCAGACCTATAAAAACATCGAAATGATTATTTCCGATGATAATTCTGTTGACAATACACTAGCCATTGTAAAAGAAACGCTTATTAATTCGTCAATTCCATTTTATATTTTTAACCATGAACCAAAAGGTATAGGGGCTAATTGGAATAATTGTATTGAAAAAGCCAACGGAGTTTACATTAAGTTTCTTTTTCAAGATGATTTGTTGCAATTTGATTGTATTGAAAAAATGATAGAATTAGCTCTTTCAGATAATAATATAGGTTTGATTTATTGTAAGAGAACTATTTTATATGATAGGAATAATGCTGATCATACTAAATGGATTCGTTACTGTGGTACTCTGCATACTAAATGGCATAAAATAAAAGTGCAACAAGGTGTATTAGAGGGAAAAAAATATTTATCTGATTTATATTTAATGAATGGGCCATTAAATAAAATAGGGGAGCCAACAGCTGTTTTAATAAGAAAGGATTGTTTTGATAGAGTTGGTTATTTTGATGAAAGTTTAAAACAAACATTAGATATAGAGTATTGGTATCGTTTAATGAAATACTATAAAGTAGGTTTTATTGATGAGGAATTAGTTTCTTTTAGATTGCATGATGAACAAGCAACCTTTGTAAATCAACATAACAAAGTTGATGAAAAGTACTTGCTGAATAAAAAAAAATACAATTCTATTTTTTGGCATTTGCATCTAAAAAATAAATGGAAATTATTTAAAAGTCATAGTAGGATAGGGGATGTTGTTAGATATATTAAAAGAATAGCACACACATATTAAATATTCGTGAAGTTGCCATAATTATTGTTAATACATAAAGAGATTTTTAATAAATGCTAGCCATAATCATTCCATACTATAAACTCACTTTTTTTGAAGCTACATTAGCATCGTTGGCTAGTCAAACAGATAAACGATTTAAGGTTTATATTGGTGATGATGCTAGTCCGGAAGATTGTACTATTTTATTAGAAATGCACAAAGGACAGTTTGATTTTGTTTATCAAAGGTTTGAAAATAATTTGGGAAGTGCATCTCTAGTAAAACAATGGGAGCGCTGTATTGCACTTTCTAGAGATGAAGAATGGTTGATGGTTTTGGGTGACGATGATGTTTTGGGTGATAATGTTATTGAGGAATTTTACAATAATTTTATTTTTTTTAATACAATATCTAATGTTGTAAGATTTTCAACAAAATTAATTTTTGAGAATTCAGGATTAATAACTAAAAGTTATATTAATCCGGTATGGGAAAGTCCAACAGATGCTTTTTATAGAAAATTTATAGGGGAAACACATAGTTCGTTATCTGAATATATTTTTTCAAAGAAATCCTTTCAAAAATACAGATTCTATGATTATCCACTTGCTTGGAATAGCGATGACAGGGCATGGCTTGATTTTTCTGATAATTTGCCAATTTACGCTATTAATACATCAACTGTTTATATTAGGATTTCAGATTTTAATATTTCAGGACAGAAAGACAATATGCTGCTAAAAAATCATTCTAAAATTAAATTTTACGCATATCTATTGAAAAATAAGCAAAAATTTTACAATGGAAAGCAAAGAATTAAAATTCTTAGAAGGTATATGCAGGAAATCAGAAAATTTAGAAAAATAAGTTTTTTTGAATGGATTGAGTTAGTTCGGTTTTGTTTTAAAAATTTTGAAATTGAGTTCTGGAAAATTTTAGTAACCCATTTCTTGAGTAAATTGAAAACTAATGGTGAAAAATAAAATCTTATTTGTTTCGATGCCTTCTATTCATGTCATTCGTTGGATAGAAAATCTAAAAGAGACTCATCATGAGTTGTATTGGTTTGATATACTCGATAAAGGAAAATTAAATATTCCGGATAATATCCATCAGTTTACCAACTGGAAAAAAAGAAAATTACCTTATATAAAAGGAGAATATTTTTTAAGTAAAAAATCTTCTCTACTATACGAACGATTGCAGCCCTTATTAGAGCGAACTGCAAATGAGGTTTTAGAGAAGATTATCATAGAAATTCAACCTGATGTGGTACATAGTTTTGAGATGCAAAGTTGCTCTTATCCTATCATAAGGACTATGAGTAAATATCCTGATATAAAATGGTTGTATTCCTGTTGGGGAAATGATCTTTTTTATTACAGGAATTTTAAAGAACATAATACTAAAATCAGAAAAGTTTTAAACCGAATTGATTTTTTACATACCGATTGCATTCGTGATTTTGAGATTGCCAAACAATTAGGATTCAAAGGTCAGTTTTTAGGTGTTATTCCAGGTGGAACGGGATATAGAACAGAGGAAATTGAAAAATATAAATTACCAATTCATGAACGAAAAATTATTTTAGTAAAAGGATACGAACATCATTTTGGTAGAGGTTTAAATGTAGTTAAGGCTTTAGAACTCATAAAAAAAGAATTAGAAAATTATGAGGTGGTTGTTTTTGGTGCACACCCTAAAGTGATAGAGTATATTAATGAAAAAAGTTTAAATTATACTTGTTTCCATAGACATGGTCTTACTCATGAGGAGTTAATAAAGTTGATGGGGAAATCGTTGTTGTACATTGGAAATAGTATTTCAGATGGTATTCCCAATACGCTTTTAGAAGCAATAGTAATGGGAGCTTTTCCTATTCAATCTAATCCTGGTGGTGCAACATCAGAAATAATTACTGATGGCGAAAATGGTTTTTTAATACAGCAGCCCGAAAATATTGAAGGAATCAGAGAAAATATAATAAAAGCAATTACGAATATTCCATTAGTAAAATCGGCTACTGTTTTAAATAGTGTTTTAGCAAAAGAAAGATTAGATTATGAAGTTAATAATAAGAAATTATTAGCTATTTATGAATCTATTGCTCAATACAGATAAAGACAATGAGAAAAGGAAAAAATCCATCTAAAAATATAAAATTGCAACCCAATGAATCCCAGCATCGGGTCATCATTCCTTTGTACATTCCTAATGAAGAGGACTATTACAAAGGTGCCTTTACTATTTTTAAGTATTGTTTAGATTCCGTTCAAAAAACGGCCTCTTCTTATCTAAAAGTTTCAGTAATCAGTAATGGTTCTTGCAATGCCGTACATACTAAATTAGTAGATTTACAGCAACAAGGACTCATTGACGAATTGATTATTGAAAAAGAGCCAATAGGTAAAATCAACAGCATTCTTAAAGCTTTGCGCACTGCTCAGGAACGCTTGATAACCATTACCGATGCCGATGTACTTTTTGATAACGGCTGGGAGCAGGCGGTAGTGGAAGTTTTTGAAGCTTTCCCTAAAGCGGGGGCGGTGAGTCCGGTTCCTGTTTTTAGAACTCATTTGAGATTAACAGCTAACATCTGGTTTCGATATTTTTTTTCGGATAAATTACAATTTCGTCCCGTGAAAAATCCCGAAGCCATGACAAAGTTTGCTAATAGCATTGGTTGGCCTTGGCTGGATATCAAATACAAAGATGTAATAGGAACTTTACAGGCTAAAAATGGGACGATAGCGGTTTTGGGTTGTTCTCATTTTGTAGTGACTTATAAAAGAGAAGTATTTGATGCTTTACCTAAAGAAAATTCAAAATACCAATTAGGTGGAGATAGTGAATTTATATATACGGATGAACCTGTCTTAAAAATGGGAGGCTATCGATTAGCTACCTATGATAATTATGCCTATCACATGGGGAATGTTTTTGAAGATTGGATGAAAGACAAATCCAATACGTTAGAATCCATAGAAAAGAAAACAATCAGTTATAAGTATTTAGAGAAACTCAAGCCAGCTAAATTCAATTATTTTGTAACGGAGAAATTGTTTAAAAAACTGTTTACTATAAAAAGCTTTTATAAGTTTGCTTTGAAAAGCAAAGGATTGAGTATAGAGCAAATTAAAAACTATCTAAAATAATTATATAGATATGTTTAACGTAACTCAGAGGCATCAAGAGATAAAAGATATAGTCTTAAAATTTGAAAACAACTTTTTGGTAAAAAAATGGAGTGTAAATGGTATTCATATATGGCCTTATATTCGGATTAAATTATACTTTCTTTTAGTAACAAATCTAAATGATGAAGATAAAATAAAATGCCAAGAGCAATCTTCAGTTGTAAAAGGAAAGTCTTTTTATGTATTAAAAAAAGTTCAACTTGTTTTTAGTTTAATCATTAGTTTTTTTAAAAACGAACTTTTTTTCTTTAGATTAAAGCCTAAAAAAGTAATTTTTTTTGGTTCGCATATTCATCGGGTGAAACATAAAGAATATTATTTTAATCGTTTTTTTGATTCAATGGTGGATACTCATAATTTACAGGACTATGTATACATGGTAGAACATCAAAAAGTTTATGATGTTAATTTTAATCAAAAAAATATTATTCCTTTAGCACAAAGGCTTAAAGATTTTACAATAGTACAGAAACTTAAAAATAGATTTAAAAAAAAGAATCTTGATGTTTATTTAGAGGATTATAATGTCTTTTTAGAGCTATTAAGTAAAGAGATTCCTAATGCTCAATCATTGAGTATATCAGAAACTGATATGATAGGATGGACTAATAAGATTAAGGCGTTAGATGCTTTTTATACCAGAATGTTTTCTAAGGTTCAACCTGAAAAAATAATTTTCCCGGGTTATTATGCTTGGGATAATTTATATGCAGCTGTTTTTACAGCAAATAAGTTAAAAATAAGGACTATTGATTTCCAGCATGGTCCCCAAACAAATGTGCATATGGTTTTTTCTTCATGGACAAAGATTCCTGATAGAGGCTATGGTATAATGCCAACTGAATATTGGACATGGGATGAAAATTCAAAGATAAATATTGATAAATGGGCTCAGAAAACTTCAAATGTTATTTCAAAAATAGTAGGGCAACCCTATTTGGAATATTGGAAGCAAAAAAACAAAGATCTTGTTGAAGAAAAAAAGATAGTGTTATATAGTTTACAATTAATGCCTCTTACACAAATGTTAAGTGATATTATAATAGCATTAATTATTAATTCTCCTAAACATTGGAAAATTAGATTGCATCCCAGAAATGAGTTTGATAAAAGTGATATTGAAGAATACTTGGATTCAAAAGGAGTTAAACGCTCATCATATAGTATTCATGACTCTAAGGAATGTCCACTTCCAGAGATTTTGACTACAACACATCTTCATGTTACTGCGTTTTCAGGTTGTTTAATAGAAGCTAAAATGATGGGGGTTCCTTCTGTAATTATTAATAGTGTAGGTAAAGAAATTTATAAAGATTATATTGACAATGAATTAGTTTTTTATCTAGATCAAGATGAAATCGATTTTAAAAATAGCTTTTATAAATTAATAGAAAAAAATGATATGACTACTTTAGTCGTTGCAAAGAATAGTATTGTAAATCCGATTTTGACATAAATGATAACCCTAGTCTTAACCAACCGCAACCGCGATTTACGCATCGTAAAAAACTGCCTGCAATCGCTTAAGGAGCAAACGCATACTAATTTCAAAGTATTTTTAGTAGATTATGGTTCTGATACAGCCTATCAATTGCAATTAGTACAATTACTGGAGGAGTATCCTCATATACATTATATCGATTGTCCGGCTCAAGGACAGCTCTGGCATAAATGCCGAGCAATTAATATAGCCTTGCAACAAACAAGTACTCCTTATTTTATTGTTGGCGATATCGATTTGATTTTTGCTCCTGGCTTCATTGCAAAAGCAACAGAATTGGCAAAATCGGATGAAGTACATTATTTTCAATACGGTTTTTTATCGCAACAAGAGTCTTTGTTAAATAAGGATTTCAATTCGTATCAAATTGCGTTTAAAGGGAATGAGGAAGTTACAGGAACAACCTTATTTCCTATATTGGCATTAAAAGCACTCCATGGTTACGATGAGTTTTATCACGGTTGGGGAGCTGAGGATACCGACATCCACATCCGAATGAAAAATGCAGGATTAACAGTGTTTTTTTATGATAACGAAATATTACTCAAACACCAATGGCACCCTAAAGTATATCGAAGCAAGCAGAGTACACATCCTTTTCACTCCCAATTAGAGCGCATCAATCACGCCTATATGTTGCAAACGCATAACACACAAAGAACAGTAGTGAATCAAAACCAAGATTGGGGTAAAGTACCACTTTTGAGCGATTACGAAAAACTAAATCAAGTAGATTATGTGTTGCAGTTGGAAGCAACAATATTAGAAATTAATGCGGTTTTAGCCCAAATGGCTAATTTTACAAATGAAGTGATTCTCTTTGAAATACAGGCTGTTTCAGGAATTGAAAAAATTAAAAATCAAATCAAAAAAATAATAGGAAAGAAATACCAGCCCGTTTATGATATGGATACAGTGAATAATCTGTTATTAGAAACCATTATCAAACAGTACAGAAACAATCCTTATTCGTATAGTTTTGATTGTCAAAAAAATGTTATCCAATTCAAAATGTATTTCCCAATTAGGAAGGAAATATTATAGTTGTTAAAGAATTAAAATGTGGGCTAGAGTTATGTTGCAATCGCGATGATGAAAGCTGATACACTCGTTAAGTACTAGACTCATTCCCCTCTTGAAATCGAAGATTCAACTATTCCATAAAAAACATGAAATAGAGTTAGAGGTGCTATGGATGTGTAAGTTTAGTTTGTTTTTAGTAAAAAAAATAGATCTTGACCTATAAAAGAATAATTAGCACAGTCGAATTCCCCTCTTGAGAGGGGTTAGGGGTGTGTGAAAATTGTAATCAGTAAAAAAAGTATTCGGAACAATTTTAAAAACTTATAAAAAAATTAGTTATAAATGAAAATCCTAATGGTCTCCATTCCATCACTCCATTTTTTTAGATGGACCAGCCAACTTCAGGACGCAGGCCATGAAGTCTATTGGTTTGATATTACAGGAATGAGTACGCCAGTAGAACGAATCCATTGGGTAAAGCAAAAAACAGCTTGGAAATTACGATGGAATTATCCAGGACGAATTTTTATGAAATCCAGATTCCCTAAAATCTACCGTTGGCTTCAAAGCATAAATGAAAGGGATACTGCTAAAGTATTTGAAGCATATCTCAACGAAATCAAACCCGATGTGGTGCATAGTTTTGCCTTATATGTATCCTGTACACCCATCATTTCAGTTATGGAAAAATACCCTAGTCAAAAGTGGATTTATTCTTCTTGGGGAAGTGATTTGTTTTATTTTCAAAATGAGCCAAAGTATTTAGCAGATATTAAACGGGTTTTGCCAAGAGTGAATTATTTATTTACCGATTGCCAGCGGGATTATAAAATTGCACAGCAATATGGTTTCGTTGGTGAGTTTTTAGGTGTTTTTCCTGGAGGTGGAGGTTTTAATTTGGCGGAAATGGAAAAATATAAACCACCTGTCAAAGAGCGAAAAACAATTTTGATTAAAGGATTTCAAGGACGTTCCGGTCGGGCAATTCCAGTTTTAAAAGCCATAGAACAATTACAAAATTTACTTTCTGATTTTGAAATTGTAGTTTTTGGAGCAGATGCTGAGGTCTTTTCTTTTGTGAAAAAATTAAATACAGACAAATGGAATAATTTCACTGTCTTAGGTAAAATAACTCATGATGAAGTAGTTCAATTGATGGGGCAATCCTTGATTTATATTGGTAACAGCAATTCAGATGGAATCCCTAATACCTTGCTGGAAGCCATTTGTATGGATGTTTTTCCTATCCAATCCAATCCAGGAGGGGCAACAGCAGAAATTATTGAAAATGGAGTGAATGGAATTTTGATTGAAAACCCGGAAGATTCTCAGGAAATAAAACAACTGCTTTTAAAAATTTTAGACCAAAATGTATTGGTTGAAAAAGGAATTAAATTTAATAACAGTACAATTAAGCCTAATTTAGAATATAATTATTTGAGGAATCAAGTAGTAAAGAAATATGATTTAATTGAATAGGGGGCGTTTTGTTGAAGCAGGGCAGATTTATCTGATTAACATTTTTTTTGAAATAAAAACAATATGATATTAAAATAAAGAAATGAACTATTATAAATTGATAATGTTTGTTTCTTGGTCTTTGAATCCGCAGTCGAGTGTCAAATGTTTGAAGAATGCTTGAAAATAAAAGCTGTTTGAGGCTTTAGCCGAGTTCTTTTATTTTAGCATTCGAAAACTAATTTGACCGACGAGGATTCTAACCTTGATTTTTTGCTTCTTTTGTATCAAGACAAAAGAAGAGAGGAAATCATTGTAAAAAAACAATTGCGATTATGTGCAATAAAAAACATTCAAATAATGAAATTTTTAAACACAATACGACTTTTCTGGTGGAATGAAAAAATAATCCAAGGCAAAACCAAAGAAAATTATGGTGATGTATTAGGGAAGTATCTGGTAGAAAAAATATCGGGAAAAACTGTCGTTTTTGCCTGGCCTAAAAAATGGTCTGTATTTGATTATTTCATGCCTATTTATGTAACTGTAGGAAGCATTTTAACCCATGTCAATCACAAATGTATGGTGTGGGGCAGCGGAATTATAAGCAAAGACTATTCAATAAAAAAAGCAAGATTCCTGGCAGTTAGAGGTCCACAAACCAGAAAATTTCTTGTAGAGGCAGGCTATGATGTTCCTGAAATTTATGGTGATCCAGCCTTATTATTACCTCGGTATTTTGCTCCAAAAGTAGAAAAAAAGTACAAATATGGTATAGTTCCCCATTATGACGATTATAAAATAGTATCCAATTGGTTTCAAGATAATTCAGAGATACATTTAATAGATATGATGACAACTGATGTGGAATCGAAGACTATTGAGTTGCTACAATGCGAAAAAATAATTTCTTCCTCCTTACACGGAATTATCGTGGCACATGCCTATGGCATACCAGCAGTTTGGCAAAAATTTTCCAACAAAGTCTTTGGTGACGACATCAAATACCAGGATTATCTGGAATCGGTACAACTGGATTTTTACAAACCTGAAATACAAGAAGTGGTTTATACAAATACCGAATTAGAACAGTTGTTTGTAGCCCACCCATATTTGCCTAAACCTGAAGTAATAGAATCATTAAGAAACGGATTGATGGCAGTTTGTCCTTTTGAAAAATAATTTCGATTAGTATTCTGTCAGTCTGAGTTTAGCCTGCCCTGAGTTTGTTGAAGGGCAATGTCATTAAGTTGAGGATAGACATTCAACGATTCCATAAAAAAATATTAAATTGAGTTAGAGGGGTTAGGGGTGTGTTAATCTTAAAAGTTGTCATGAATTACAATTTTCCTTTTAAAAAAAAAATAGTGTAATCTGCGGTAAAAAAAATAGTGAAATAGCTACTTCAAAATACTATATTTGTTTTGTATCCAAAAACAAGAAAATGAAAAAAACAGCCATTATCCCCTTACGAAAAGACTCCAAAGGAATTCCTGCCAAGAACAAGAAAAAAATGTTGGGTCGTCCGTTGTTTTCCTGGGTGTTAGCAGAAGCTGTTTTTTCAAATCTGGATAACATCTATGTTTTTACAGATGATTTAGAAATCATAGATTATATCCAAAAAGAATACCATTGGACTCCAAAAGTAAAAGCACTGCTACGCTCGGATGAAAATGCTACCGATACCGCTTCCACCGAAAGTGCCATGCTCGAATTTGCCGAAAGCATTCAATACGATTTTGATATCCTATGTTTGCTGCAAGCCACTTCGCCCATGACTAAGGCTGCTGATATCAATGCAGTTTTAGACAAAATAGAAGCCGAAAAATACGATTCGGCTTTAACTGTTGTCAATACCCATCGTTTTACCTGGAATACTGATGGAACTCCACAAAATTACGATGTGTTTCATCGCCCAAGACGTCAGGATTTTGAGGGTTTGTTGATTGAAAATGGAGCGGTCTATGCCACAACCAAATCAGCTTTTATAACTTCAAAAAACCGCCTGAGTGGCAACATAGGATTAGTCCAAATGCCCGAAAACAGCCTAGTCGAAATTGATTCGGCAACCGACTGGAAAATTGTAGAAGAACTCTTGGCAAGCCGTTTGAAAAAAGCCAAAAAACACCAACGCATCGATTATCTGGTTCTGGATGTAGATGGTGTTTTTACTAATGGACAAGTCTTCTATTCTGCTGAGGGCGAATTAGCCAAAGCTTTTGATATGCGCGACGGCATGGGACTGGAAATCCTTCGTCAACATCAGGTAGAAGTAGTGGTAATGACCTCTGAAAACTCACCCTTGGTCGCCCAACGCATGAAAAAACTCCAAATTGAAAACACTTTTTTAGGCGTAAAAGACAAATATGCTTTTTTACAGCAGTTTGCAAAAGAAAGAAATACAAGTTTTAGTGCCTTAGCCTACATAGGCGATGATGTTAATGATTTGACCAATATTTGTGCTGTGGGTTGGTCTTTTGCCCCAGCCAATGCCACCGAAATAGTAAAACAAAACGCCGACTATCTACTAACAAAACCATCCGCCGAAGGCGCTATCAGAGAAGCCTGCGAATGGATTATGAAATATAATGAGAGGTATTGATGCCGCAATTGTCAGACTGAGCTTAGCCTGCCCTGAGTTTGTCGAAGGGTTAGGGTTGAGGTTATATCATAATGAAATCACATTGTTGTCAGACTGAGCTTGTCGAAGTCCTATGAAAATGAAATTCCACTATTGTCACACTGAGCCTGTCGAAGTGCTTTTGTAACATTTCAATGTCTTCGACAAGCTCAGACTGACAGTCGAGGTTTTAAGGAAAATGAAATTCCACCATTGTCACCCTGAGCTTAGTTTGCCCTGAGTTTGTCGAAGGGTCAAAGGGTTAGGGTTGAGCTTCTATCATAATGAAATCCCACTATTGTCACACTGAGCCTGCCGAAGTGCTTTTGTAACATTCCAATGTCTTCGACAAGCTCAGACTGACAGTCGAAGTCTTAAGGAAAATGAAATTCCACTATTGTCACCCTGAGCATAGCCTGCCCTGAGTTTGTCGAAGGGTCGAAGTAGTTCGGGCAAAGTCCGTTAAAAAACTATTTTAAAACCCAATGAAATGAAAACATATTTTGTCTATATATTAAAATGTGCAGATGATTCTTTTTATACAGGAATAACAAATAATTT
>NCET01000391.1 GCA_002280815.1 Flavobacteriales bacterium 32-34-25
CAAAAAGAGTATTTCAAGAAAAAATACATCAGTTTTATTAATCCGGAATACATCAAATTTGTAGAAGACAAAGACCAGAATATTGTTGCTTTTAGTATTGTAATGCCTTCTTTTTCTCAAGCGTTGCAAAAAGCCAAAGGAAAGCTTTTCCCTTTTGGATTATTCCATTTGCTAAAAGCAAAAAAACAAAGCAAAGACATGCTTTTCTATTTAATTGGAGTGCATCCTGAATACCAAAACAAAGCCGTAACCGCTATTATTTTTAACGAATATTACGATACTTTTAAAGCTAAAGGAATCGAAAACTGTTTTAGAACTCCTGAACTGGCCGACAACGTAGCCATTCACAACCTTTGGAAACATTTTGACCCAAAAGTACATTGTCGCAGAAAAACATTCAGAAAGAACCTTTAAAAAAAGTGATCAGTGTTCAGTTCTTAGTGAACAGTAAAAATTAGTTATCATTGTTCTTCTATAAAAAAACAGGAACAAAATTTCGAATTTAATATTTATGGTATACACGAACAGTTCACTACTCTGGAGCTATTGATTATTCATCAAATTTAATCGGACAACAATAACTTAGATATAAAAAAATCCATTCGCATAACGAATGGATTTTTTTTGAAGATTAGCATCAGCGATCACTAAAAACTGAACACTGAATACTAACTTTTTATGCGTCTAAATCTACTGTAGTTTTAGCAGCAATTTCTTTGTAAGTACCGTTTACTAATTTCTCACGAATCGCTTCAAAAGCAGTCAATGTTTCATCAATATCTGATAATGTATGCGGAGCCGTAGGGATAACACGTAATAAAATCATTCCTTTTGGAATAACAGGATAAATTACAATCGAAAGGAATATTCCGTAGTTCTCTCTCAAGTCGTTTACCATTACCATCGCTTCTGGCACACTTCCTTCTAAGTAAACTGGTGTAACACAAGTATTAGTATCACCAATATTAAATCCTTTAGCTTTTAAACCACTTTGCAAAGCATTTACATTTTCCCATAATTTGTCTTTCAACCTTGGGTTATCACGCAATAATTGCAAACGTTTCAAAGAACCAATAGTTTGAATCATTGGCAATGCTTTTGCAAACATTTGAGAACGTAAGTTGTATTTTAAATAATCAATAACATCTTTATCAGCGGCTACAAAAGCACCAATATTAGCCATAGATTTTGCAAAAGTCGAAAAGTAAACATCAATTCCGTCTTGACAACCTTGCTCCTCACCTGCTCCGGCACCTGTTTTTCCAAGTGTACCAAAACCGTGCGCATCATCAACTAACAAACGGAAATTGTATTTCTTTTTCATTTCTACAATTTCTTTCAACTTTCCTTGTTGCCCACGCATTCCAAAAACACCTTCAGTAATAAAAAGAATTCCTCCACCTGTTTCAGTAGCTATTTTAGTAGCACGTTGCAGATTTTTCTCCATACTTGCAATATCGTTGTGTTTGTAAGTAAAACGTTTTCCGCTATGCAAACGAACACCATCAATAATACAAGCATGACCATCAACATCATACACAATAACATCATTTCTAGTTACTAAAGCATCAATAATAGACACCATTCCTTGGTAACCAAAATTCAACAAATAAGCTGATTCTTTCATTACAAAAGCAGCCAATTCTTGCTCTAATTGTTCGTGATATTTAGTGTGACCACTCATCATACGAGCGCCCATTGGGGCAGCTGCACCAAATTCAATCGCTGCATCTGCATCTGCTTTACGCACTTCTGGATGATTCGCCAGACCTAAATAGTCATTCAAACTCCAGTTCAAAACCTCTTTTATTAGGGGCTTTTAAGCTAAATTTATTTTTAGGAGCAAAACAATGGTCATCTAAAACCACTTTTACTCCTGCTTTCGCCTTTATCTCCTTTCGCTACGCTACAGGAGGATATCGGCTCTATCAGGGCTATTAAACAAGAATAGTTTTCCAAATGAACTAATGAGCTGAATATTTGTAAGAAAAAATGAATATATTTGAAAAACTATAAAACGAAACAAATCTTCGCCAATCTACCCGATTTTGGGACATATATATAAGGTTTGTTTTGTGTTCTATGAAAATTAGGCTATATTTTACCTAAAAAAAATGACAAATACAGATTTTATACAAAATTGGTTAGAAGAATTAAAAACAGAAATTGTAACCTTATCATTTCAAAGAGATGATATTCGAAAAGATTTTTTTGGCCTAATTTACGACGTAGGCAACTGCTATTATAGAGGATTCATCCTATTAGATATAGCTAACCATATTTCTAAAGGAAAAATCTCATTCAAAGAAGATATTTATTCCTACAAACCTCATATAGATAAATTACTTGATATTGCTAATTATCCACTGCTAAAATCATCACATTTTAATTCTTTAAATAGAAGTTAAATTATTGAATCTTGGTCAACTTTTGAATTATGCATAACAACATTTTGCGAAGCAATTGGAAGCGATGATGATAAAGTTAATTTATTAAATTTTCATTATTCAGAAATCCTAAAAATTCTTTCTAAAAGCAACTTAACAGAAAAAGAAAATTCAAAATTAAAAAAACTAACAATAAAAAAACATTTGACTCATATATCGGTAAATAAAAAAACAGACTTTCTTTTTAAAAAGGTTGTTGGTTATAGTAGAACTATTAATGAGGATAAAGAGTTTCTATTATTTCTTGGAAAATTTAGAAATACGATGCATACTAATTTTATTTATTATGGAAATGATTATAATTTTAAATTCGGAAATGCATATTTTCAATTTGAGAATGGTAAAATGGTAAAATGGTATGATCCCTTCAATGATAATTTTGTTGCATCTCCAAAATTATACTTTGCATTAATGAGTGAATTAAAGAAAATTTGGAAAGCATTAATATTGTCAATCCCTCACAAAAACATAATTCAATATCCCGACAATGCGCAAGAATAAAAAAACCTCTCCACCGCTACCGCACGAATCCTTTCGTGTGGTACGTTTATAAATCAATACAGAATTAAACATCTCGCAACCCTGTTAGAGTTTTAAACTCTAACAGGGTTCTACAACCATAAAAAACACAACTATAAACCAATATGACATTAGAACAGCTAAAATATCCCATTGGAAAGTTTGAAACACCAGTAACTATTACAAAAGATATTTTATCAAAATGGATTGCTGAGATTTCATCTTTCCCTACAAGACTAAAAAACGAAGTCAATCATCTAACCGATGAACAATTAGACACCCAATACCGACCAGAAGGCTGGACTGTCAGACAAGTTATTCATCATTGTGCCGACAGCCACATGAACAGTTTAACTCGTTTCAAGCTCGCACTAACCGAAGACCAACCTACAATCAAACCGTATTACGAAGAACGATGGGCAGAACTTTTAGACAGTAAAAACATGCCAATCGCTCCTTCATTAAAAATGTTAGAAGGCATTCACGAAAGATGGACTGTACTATTAAATCATCTAACAGAAGAACAAAATGCAAGGATATTTATTCATCCCGAACACGGAAAAACCTTTAGAATAGACGAAAATATTGGAGTCTATGCCTGGCATTGCAACCATCATTTGGCACACATAACCGAAACCAAAAAGCGCAACAACTGGAAATAAAAACAGCCTACTGTAAAGCTAAAACTAACAACTACGAAGTTCAAATTAGCTACTGCATAGTTCAAACTGATAACTGCGAAATTAAAACTGGCTACTGCGAAGTTCAAACTGACAACTGCAACTTTGTAAATGCTAACTGCAAAGTTACAATTGACAACTGCAATGTTAAATATGACAACTGCAAAGTTGCAACTGCCCTTGGAAAAGTTGCAAATGTCTTTGGAGAAGTTACAAATACCGTTGGAAAAATTGTAGAGACCTTTGGAAAAGTTGCAGAAGCCTTTGGAAAAGTTGCAGAGACCTCTGGAAAAGTTGCAGAGACCATTGGGCATTTTGCAGATAACAACCTAAGTAGCGGTTTCATTTATACCATTTTTGTGTCAGCAAGAAAACCTCATCAGTATTTTTTATCTTTGTTTACAACATCAGCTACCGAATCCTTTCGTGTGGTATGTTTCTAAATCAACATGGAATTAAACATCTCGCAACCCTGTTAGAGTTTTAAACTCTAACAGGGTTCTAAAACCATAAAAACAAACAAAATGAACAACACCAGAGTCTATAAAATGCC
>NCET01000392.1 GCA_002280815.1 Flavobacteriales bacterium 32-34-25
TGTCTGATTAATAAGTTAGTTTTAAGTTAATTTAGCTCTTTTTTATTGCTTTTTGAGTACTTTCGTAGTACTAAAATTTATACATGAAAATAGCAATAGTTTGTTATCCAACCTTTGGAGGAAGTGGTGTTGTGGCTACTGAATTAGGTTTAGAATTAGCTCGTTTAGGACATGAAGTTCATTTTATAACTTACAGTCAGCCTGTGCGTTTGGCTTTGTTAAACCCTAACGTGCATTATCACGAAGTTAATGTTCCTGAATATCCTTTGTTTCATTACCAACCTTATGAATTAGCCTTATCGAGTAAACTAGTCGATATGGTTAAGCTTTATAAAATAGATGTGTTGCATGTACATTATGCAATTCCACATGCTTATGCCGGTTATATGGCGAAACAAATGCTTAAAAATGAAGGAATCGAAATTCCTATGATTACTACACTTCACGGAACTGATATTACCTTGGTGGGGAATCATCCGCATTATAAACCAGCGGTGAGTTTTAGTATTAACAAATCCGATGTGGTGACTTCGGTATCGCAGAGTTTAAAAGACGATACTTACAAGTTGTTCAATATTAAAAGGGATATTCATGTTATTCCTAATTTTATCGAATTGGATAAAAACATCAAAGACTACAATATTCCTTGTCAGCGTACGCTTATAGCCAAACCCGAAGAGCGCATTATAACGCACATTTCTAATTTTAGAAAAGTAAAACGAATTCCAGATATTATTGGAATATTTTACAAAATACAAAAAGAAATTCCAGCTAAATTACTGATGGTAGGCGATGGTCCAGAAAAGGAAAAAGCCGAATTATTGTGCCAGGAATTAGGAATATTAGAGAAGGTTATCTTTTTTGGTAACAGTAACGAAATTGATAAAATTTTAAGCAATTCGGATCTATTCTTATTGCCTTCAGAAACAGAAAGTTTTGGTTTGGCAGCGCTGGAAGCTATGGCATGGGGCGTTCCTGTTATTTCTAGTAATTCAGGAGGATTGCCTGAAGTGAATTTTGAAGGAGTTTCAGGTTATTTGAGCAATGTAGGTAATGTTGATGAAATGGCCCCGAAAACGCATTGAGAATTTTAAAAGAGGATGCTATTTTGGCTCAGTTTAAAGACAATGCTTTATCAGTAGCTAAGAAATTCGATATCAAACACATTTTGCCTTTGTATATTGATATTTACGAAAAAGCAATAAAGAAGTATACCAAAAAAAGCAAGCATTCCAGTAAACCTCATAATGATTAAATAGCTAGTAACTATTTCTAGGCAAATGAAAAAAAGTATACTTTCGGTATTTTTAGTATTAGTGTTGTTTTCCTGTAAAACAGCTGTGAAAATTCCTGCGCAAAAACCTTTGTATGAAGTTTTAGTACAACAAAATGATGGTGGAGGAAATATTAATTTCTATGAGATTCTGTCAGAACCTAACGAAATTAAAATGCTTTTAAATGATGAAAAGTTAAAAGGAAAAATAAGTACCACCGATGTGCAACAATCTAATTTTGTAATTCTAAATATGGGTGAGAAACCCACAGGCGGTTACGCCATAACAGTTGAGAATGTTGTAGAAACGGATAAAGAAATTGTTATTCAGGTAAAAGAATTAAAACCGGAACCAGGAGCAATGTTGATACAGCAAATTAGCTATCCTTATACTGTAGTGAAAGTAAATTCGAAAAAAGAAATCATTATAAAATAGAAAATGCCACTGAAAACAGTGGCATTTTTTGTATAATCCTTTTTTTAATTTAGAATTGGAATTTAATACCTAAAGCGATATCTGGACCAAAATTATCATTTCTAAAATCATCAGAGTTGAAATACAATTCAGGTCTGATGTCTAATGAAAGTAAAATTGGCACTTCATCAAAACCGTATTCAATACCAAGATCTCCAGCTACAAAGGCAAAAGTTCCATCGTTATCGGTATTATCAACACTCCAACTTCCAACTCCTCCACCAACACCAGCGTACCAGTTAAAACCTCCATCAATGTTCCATACCCATTGGTACAAACCTGTTAATTTAAAGGCATCAACATTGTTGCTGTTTCTCCATCCTAAATCTAACTCAAGACGGTTGTTGTCAGACAATCCTCTTTGGTATGAAATCTCACCACCAAAACCGTCATTGTCTCCTAAACGTAAACCTAAAGCATTTTTAGAAATTTCTTGTGCTTGTGTGCTAAATGCTAATCCCATTAGCATGAAAGCTGATAAAATAATTTTTTTCATAAATAAAGTTTTGTTTTATTTTATTACAAATTTACAATTATTATCAAACGCCAAGTTTACTATATAATTATATATTTTTATATAATTCCCACATTTTTTAAGCAAAATAGATTGTAAGTCTTTTATTTAGAAAGTATAATTGATGCAATTAGTTGTTCTCCAGAGAGTTCTTCTTTTTCGATAAGATTTGTTGTTTCGTTAAATTTTGATTCTTGGTATCGATAAAGTTTCCATTTCTTTTTATTGTATTCTAAAGATGTAAGATTTTCCACCCAATCTCCAGAATTCAAATAGATGGTAGAACCATTTTTATTGGATTTTTTTAAAATTTTAGGTTCGTGAATATGTCCACATATAACATAATCGTAATTGTTTTCTATGGCTAACTCAGTTGCTGTCTCTTCAAAATCCGAAATGTGTTTGACTGCTTTTTTAACGCTCGCTTTTATTTTTTTCGAAAAAGAATACGGTTCTTTACCCATTTTGTTCAAACACCAATTGAAGAAACGGTTTAATAAAATCAAATAATCATAACCCAATCCACCTAATTTAGCAATCCATTTGGCATGATTTACCGAAGCATCAAAAACATCTCCGTGGAAAATCCAGGCTTTTTTATCGTCCATTTCTAAAACCACTTTATCCGCTAAGATGAAATTGCCCATATTCATTTCGGTGAATTTTCGGAGCATTTCGTCGTGATTTCCGGTAATGTAATAGACTTTAGTTCCTTTGGAAGCGAAGCTTATTATTTTTTGGATTACTTTTAAATGTGACTTAGGGAAATAGGATTTTCTAAATTGCCAAATATCGATAATATCGCCATTGAGTACTAAGATTTCAGGCTTGATAGACGATAGATAGTTGTATAATTCTTTGGCATGACTTCCATAAGTTCCAAGGTGAACATCAGAAATTACAACTACTTCAACTTTTCTTTTTTTCAATTGATTTACTAATTTGTTGTTTTGCAAATTAACGCTCTATGTGTGAATTTATCTTAAAGTTAAGGTTAATAAATGAGTCGTTGTTTGTAAACTAAGTAGCTATTTTTAAGCTAAGATGGAAAACTTTAATTCTTTAATTTTTAAAGATAAAACTAAAATGGTACTTTTGTTCAAAATTAATTATAATGGCAGGAAATAGCTACGGAACCCTATTTAGAATAACTACTTTTGGAGAATCACATGGTGAAGCTTTAGGAGGGATAATTGATGGTTGTCCATCAGGAATTGCATTAGATTTTGATGCTATTCAACTAGAAATGTCAAGAAGAAAACCAGGACAATCAGCTATTGTTACCCAAAGAAAAGAACCAGATGATGTACAGTTTTTATCTGGAATTTTTGAAGGGAAAACAACTGGAACTCCAATTGGTTTTATTATTCCAAATACCAATCAAAAATCAGA
>NCET01000393.1 GCA_002280815.1 Flavobacteriales bacterium 32-34-25
TCCTTCTTTGTTCCACATTTGTCCAGAAGTACGAATCATTGCTGGCATAGAAGCATCAACAATTACATCTGAAGGAACGTGAAGGTTAGTAATTCCTTTTTCAGAATTTACCATTGCTAAAGCAGGACCATTTGCAATTGCTTGATCAATAGCAGCTTTTACTTCAGCTTCTTGTGCGTTTCCAGTAATTTTTGCATAAACATCACCTAAACCATTTTTAGTGTTTACTCCTAATTCAGCAAATAAAGCAGCGTATTTTTCGAAAACATCTTTGAAATATACTTCAACAATAGCTCCAAAGATAATTGGGTCAGAAACCTTCATCATTGTTGCTTTTAAGTGAACAGAAAGTAAAACTCCTTTTGCTTTAGCTTCTGCAATTGTTTTAGCAACAAAAGATTTTAAAGCGTTCAAATGCATTACTGAGCTATCAATAATTTCACCTGCTTTTAATGGAGTGCTTGCTTTAAGAACAGTAGTTGTTCCGTCTTGTCCAACGAATTCGATTTTTACATCAGTAGCTTCAGCTACAGTAAGTGATTGCTCACTTCCGTAAAAATCACCGCTTTCCATAGAAGCAACTGCTGTTTTAGAATCAGCAGACCAGGCTCCCATTGAATGTGGATTTACTTTTGCGTAATTTTTTACTGCTTTTGGAGCTCTACGATCAGAGTTTCCTTCACGTAAAACTGGGTTTACAGCCGAACCTAATATTTTAGCATATTTAGCTTTAATTTCCTTTTCAGCATCATTTTGTGGATCTTCAGGATAATTTGGAACCTTGTATCCGTGTGCTTGCAATTCAGCAATAGCTCCTTTTAACTGAGGAACAGATGCAGAAACGTTAGGTAACTTGATAATGTTTGCTTCTGGAGCAGTAGCTAGTTTTCCTAATTCAGCCAAAGAATCTTTTACTTTTTGCTCCTCAGTTAAAAACTCAGGAAAATTAGCAAGGATACGAGCAGCAACAGAAATATCTTCTGTTTCAATTTCGATTCCTGCAGTTGCAGTAAAAGCCTCAACAATAGGTAAAAACGAATAAGTAGCTAACAAAGGTGCTTCGTCAGTTAATGTGTAAACAATCTTTGATTTTTGTGTCATTTTTTTAATTTTATAATCGTAATCCTTCAAAAAAGAATATGAAATGTATTGTTTGCTTTAAAAAAAGCAGTGCAAAGATATGTAAATCAGACTAAAATACCGTCTGGTTTGTTATAGAAATAAGCGAATTATGGGATAACTAACTACAAGGCTTTAAAATGTTATTTTTTTTAAAGAATGCCTGTTTCTTTGAGGATGCTGTTTCTGATTTGGTTATAATGCAAAAAAAAGTCCCAACATTGTTGGGACTTTTATGATAAAGAGACAATAAATTATCTTCTTTTGTCTTTGATTTTTGCTTTCTTACCAGTAAGTTCTCTGAAGTAGAAAATTCTAGCTCTACGTACAGCACCTTTCTTATTGATTTCAATTTTTTGTAAAGCTGGTAAGTTAACAGGGAAGATACGCTCAACACCTACTGCACCAGACATTTTACGAATTGTAAAAGTTTCAGTACTTCCAGTACCTCTTCTTTGAATTACAACTCCTTTAAAGAACTGAGTTCTTGTTTTTTCACCCTCTTTAATTTCGTAGTAAACTGTAATTGTATCTCCAGCTCCGAATTCAGGGAAATCTTTTCTTGTAACAAATTCGCTATTAACGAAATCTACTAAATTTGCCATTTTAATTGCTAATTATGGTTTTTAAATCTAACCAACATTCACGGGTATCGCCAGAGGTTAATTAAATGTGGGCGCGAAATTACAACTTTTGTTTTAAATTACAAATTTTATTTTAAGTATTCAGTGATTAGTTTTTAGTGGTCAGTTAGTTAAGTTGGCCAAAAAAAGAATGAATCATTACATAATCTTTCTTTTCGATAAGACTGAATACTGCAAACTACTCTTCAAGTAAATCAGGTCGTCTGTTTTTAGTGTGTTCAAATGCCATGTCTTCACGCCATTTGTCAATTTTTGCAAAATTTCCGCTGGTTAATATTTCGGGGACTTTCCATCCTTTATAATCGGCAGGTCTTGTATATATAGGTCCTGATAATAAACCGTCTTGAAAACTATCCGTCAAAGCTGAGGTTTCGTCACTCAAAACTCCTGGAATCAATCGGATTAATGCGTCTGATAAAACGAGCGCGCCTAATTCGCCTCCGCTTAAAACATAATCACCAATCGATATTTCTTTGGTAATAAAATGATCGCGCACTCTTTGATCTACTCCTTTATAATGTCCACACAAAATAATTATGTTTTCATACATAGACATCGTATTGGCCATTTTTTGGTTCAAAGTTTCTCCGTCAGGCGACATGTAAATGATTTCGTCGTAGCTTCTTTCGCTTTTTAAATGTGTAATGCAAGCATCAATCGGTTGAACAGTCATTACCATTCCAGCACCGCCTCCATAAGGATAATCATCTACACTTTTTTGTCGGTTAGTTGTGTAATCTCTTAAATTGTGAAAATGAACTTCCACCAAACCTTTGTCGATGGCACGTTTCATAATCGAAGCTTCAAATGGGCTTCTTAATAATTCTGGGAGAACGGTAATAATGTCAATTCGCATGATAATCTTCCAATAGTTAGGCTGCAAAGATACAATTTGCAACTGTTTTTAGAAGACATTCTTCGAATTAGAAGCTGAATTCAAAGAAATTGTAAAGTTTCCTAAATAGTTTCTCCTTGCCGTTCTTTATGGTTAAATTTACAGTTCTCCAAAATATTTAAAAACAACAAAGATGAAATTACAATTAGCTATCAGTCTCTTTTTAATCAGTTTGTTTTCTTTTGCACAACAAGCCCAGTTGAAACAATTAGACATTAATTTGAAAAATTATAATTATCCTTATCCGGTGCACTTTATCAATTTATCGGTACAACAGCAAAAAATGCAAATGGGTTACATGGATGTAAAACCTGAGAATTATAATGGAAAAACGATTATGTTACTGCATGGTAAAAATTTTAATGGCGCTTATTGGAAAACGACTATAGCTGCATTGACAAAACAAGGATTTCGTGTTGTTGTTCCAGACCAAATTGGTTTTGGAAAATCAGATAAACCGTTGCGTTTTCAGTATAGTTTTCAGCAATTGGCAGAAAATACAAAACGTGTTTTAGATACTTTAGGAATTCAAAAAACAGCAGTTTTAGGACATTCGATGGGAGGAATGCTTGCCACCCGATTTGCTTTGATGTATCCGGAAACAGTAGAAAAATTAATTCTTGAAAATCCCATTGGTTTAGAAGACTGGAAATTAAAAGTACCTTATAAAAGTGTTGATTGGTGGTATGAAAGTGAGATGAATCAGAATTATGATAAAATAAAAAAATACCAATTAGAGAGTTATTATGATGGCAAATGGAAACCAGAATACGATGAATGGGTTAATCTATTAGCGGGTTGGACATTGAATCCTGATTTTAAAAGATATGCCTGGAATGCGGCTTTGACTTATGATATGATTTTTAATCAGCCTGTAGTGTATGAGTTTCAAAATATAAAATGTCCTACTTTATTAATTATTGGAACCAGAGACAAAACCGCTTTAGGAAAACCTTTAGTAAGTGAATCGGTTCGAAAAACGATGGGTTTGTACGAGAATTTGGGAAAAGAAACACAGCAAAAAATTTCAGGATCTAAATTGGTGGAAATTCCAAATATTGGTCACATGCCTCATATTGAGAGTTTTGATTTGTTTATAAAACCCTTAATTGACTTTTTAGGAAATAAATAATCTTATAAGATTGCTTTTAGTTTCTATTGTTTTGTTGCTACATATAAATCCAAACGGAAAGCATTAGAAAGCAACAACGAATAAAAAATTAATTTGTAAATTTGCGCTTCAATAAAAATTTTAAAAAATGGAAAACGGAATATACGCTAAATTCAACACCTCTAAAGGAGCTGTTTTAGTAAAATTAACTCACGATTTAACACCAGGAACTGTTGGTA
>NCET01000394.1 GCA_002280815.1 Flavobacteriales bacterium 32-34-25
TGGTCAAAACAGCCGACCCCTACTCTACTCTGGTTTTATCGCCTTTTGATGATCCTGCAATTCCGGCTGCATCCTATCCTGACTTACCGTCTTACCCAACAGGGCAGGAACGTGAAGTCACTGTTTTACAAACGGGGCAAACCCCTTACTCATGGAGTGCTGCGACCACTAATTTTGTGAAACCAGCTAAAGAAAAATTAGTGCTCTATTTAGTGTTGGTTCGTGACTTTGACGCTAGAAGAAATTTCCAAGATTTAATCGATAAAATTGATTATTTCAAGAACTTAAAGGTAAATGCTATTCAATTATTGCCTGTAATGGAGTTTGAAGGTAACGAAAGTTGGGGGTATAATACCTCTTTCCATATGGCATTGGATAAGTTTTACGGACCTTCGGACAAATTAAAAGAGTTTATCGATTTGTGTCACCAAAATGGAATTGCAGTTATTCTGGATGTGGCATTAAATCATGCTTTTGGTCGCAATCCTATGGTGCGTATGTGGATGAATGATGCTGATGGCGATGGTTGGGGAAGTCCTTCAACTGAAAACCCTTATTTTAATACCGTTGCTAAACATACTTACAATGTTGGTGAAGATTTTAATCATCAACAACCTCGTACAAAGAATTATGTAAAGCGTGTTGTTAAGCATTGGATTGAAGAATTTAAAATTGATGGATTTCGTTGGGATTTGACCAAAGGTTTTACTCAAAATTGTACCGCTTCTGATGAAAGTTGTACCAATGCTTACCAACAGGATCGTGTAGATGTTTTAAAATCCTATGCCGATTATTCCTGGGAATTGGATCCAACACATTACACCATTTTTGAACATCTGGGTACCGATGCCGAGGAACAACAATGGGCTAATTATCGAATTGCTGAATCGCCAAGTAAAGGAATTATGTTATGGGGGAAAATGACTAATGAGTACAACGATTTGTCAATGGGGTATGCCTCAAATATTGCCCGAATGAACAGCAACAGCAGGGGATTTTCTAAAAACAGACTGATGGGTTATGCGGAAAGTCATGATGAGGAACGCCTGATGTATAAAAATCTGCAATTTGGTAATAATACCAATGCTACTCACAATGTGCGAAACCTAAATACAGCTTTGTCTCGAATGTCGGCTATTGGAGCGGTTTCCTTGTTGGTTCCGGGGCCAAAAATGATTTGGCATTTTGGGGAATTAGGTTTCGAAAATTCCATTTTTACCTGTAATGATGGAACTGTGAATTCAGATTCGGATGTTACTTCTGGCGATTGTAAATTGGCTACCAAGCCTCAACCACAATGGACAAATAATTGGTTAGCCAATGACAATCGCTCTAAAATTTATTCAGATTGGGCGAGAATGATTAAGCTTAAAACCGAAGAACCCGTTTTCTTAGGAACAGTAACAATGGCAAATTCCAGTTCGCTAACAAAAACGATTAAAATTACCGATGACACTTTGCCAACAACTAGTCTGAAAGATGTGGTAATTTTGAGCAATTTTGATGTGACAACCCAAAATGTGGCTACCGGATTTCCTTATACAGGCGAATGGTACAATTTGATGGATAATTCAACATTGAATGTAACCAATGTGAATGCTACTATTGCTATTCCGGCGGGTCAATTTAGAATTTATGGTAACAAACCCGCATTTGCTGCTACTGTTCCTTTTGTTTTGCCTTCGGATAATTTTACGGTTGAGGCTAAATCAGAAACTTGTGCCAATAAAAAAAATGGGCAAATTAGTATCACTGCGCTTCAATCTTATGATTATGTTGCCAACATCAATGGAACTAATTACAATTTTGTAAATAATAATTTGACGGTTTCTAATTTGGCTCCGGGTAGTTATCCGGTTTGTATAAGCATTACAGGAAAAACATTCGAACAATGCTTTACAATTACCATCAATGCTGGAGGAACTTTAGTTGGAAAATCGACCCTTTCTTCGAATAAATTGGCAATAGAAATAGCCGAAGGAACAGCGCCTTATCAGGTGGAGTTGAATGGGGTTACTCAATTTGAAACTAACGAATCTATTTTTTCAGTTGAGGTTCAAAAAGGAGATGTTTTAGTTGTAAAAACAGCAGTTCCATGCGAGGGAATCTATACACAAAACATTGCAGATAATTTGGGTAATGTGCTAGCTTATCCTAATCCGGTTCAGGAGGTTTTGACCATTGCAGTTCCTACTTCTAAAAATGAAGTCAACATTGCTTTGTATTCCATTGGTGGACAATTAATTTCTAATAAAAGTTATCCAGTAGTAAATCAAATGGTGCAAATGAATTTAGGGAAATTGGCTTCGGCAGTTTATATCGCCAAAGTTGAAGTAGAAAATCCTGTAAGTATAACTATTATAAAAGAATAACATGAGAAAGAATATTTATATTATTGTAATAGCTTCCTGCTTGTTGATTTCTTGTGGTGGTGGAGATTCATCGCCTAACGAAGAAGCCAAAAACACCGCCCCAACAGTACCTACATTAGTTACGCCAGCGAATAATCAATTGTGTATTACTAACAATCTTAATTTTGAGTGGAATGCTTCAACTGATACCGAAAAAAATCCGATTACGTATCAAATTCAAATAGCAACCGATAATCAATTTTCACAAATTGTAAAAACAGCCGAAGGAACATCGAATTTTCAAAGCCTGACAGTTTTTATACCGAGGCCGAAGCCGTGGCTAACTATGCACCATTTTTACCTCAAATGGTGCAGCCTGAACTCAACTCTTTTGTAAACACAACTACTGTAACTCTAAAATGGACTGCGTCAGATGTTGATACTAGTGACGTGCTGGTTTATGATGTTTATTTTGGAACAACAGCTATACCAACTATAAAGGTGGCAAGTAATAGTACAAGCACTTCTTGGACAAGTTCTACTTTACAAGCAGCTACCAATTATTACTGGAAAGTAGTAGTTAAGGATAATAAAGGAGGGGAGACAATAGGCCAGATTTGGAGTTTTAAGACCAATTAAATTTTTCAATTTTTGAATAAGTGATATGAATCCAATAAGAAAAATAAAGGCATTTTTTAAATGGAGCTTCCTGTTTTGTTGTTTTATTTCTTTAAAAAGTATAGGGCAAATTCAACGAGTAGAGCCTCCATTTTGGTACGCCGGAATGAAAAATACCGAACTTCAAATTGTATTTTATGGCAAAAATATAGCTGAAAATGAAGTTTCGGTTTCTGATGCGGTTACTATTAAATCAGTTGAAAAAACAGAGAATCCCAATTATCTTTTTGTAACAATCGACACCAAAGGAGTGGCTGCGCAAGAGCTGTTATTTTCTTTTTCGAAAAATAAAAAAGTAGTTTTTACTAAAAAATATACTTTAAAACAGCGTAGAGAAAATTCCGCTTCACGCAAAAGTCACGATGCTTCGGACATGATTTATTTGATTATGCCCGACCGTTTTGCGAATGGAAATCCGAAAAACGACAGCCAAAAATCACTTGCCGAAAAAGCCAATCGAAATAATTCATCCGGAAGACATGGAGGTGATATTGAAGGAATAATTCAAAATCTGGATTATATTAAAGAATTGGGCGCAACGGCACTCTGGCCAACACCGCTTTGCGAAGACAATGATCCGCAGGGTTCTTATCATGGATATGGACAATCGGATGTGTATAAAATAGATCCGCGTTATGGAACCAACGAAGATTACCTGAAATTGGCTGCCGAATTGCATAAACGAGACATGAAACTCATCATGGATTATGTAACAAATCATTGGGGAGCACAACATTGGATGATTCAAGATTTACCAACTTACGACTGGATTCATCAATTCCCGGGTTATGCACAAACTAATTATCGAATGGCAACCCAATTTGATATTAATGCTTCCAAAATTGACACTAAAATGTGTATGGACGGTTGGTTTGTAAAATCAATGCCAGACTTAAATCAATCCAAT